>CAZXTJ010000052.1:11866-21979 GCA_964643655.1 uncultured bacterium | reverse complement strand
CTAGAAGAGGCTGTATGACTAACACTAATCGTATAAGTAACTTCGTCTCCTGATCGCACCTCTGTAGGTGTTACCACTTTGCTTATCTGTAGAAGTGGTTCTACGACAGTAACTGACGTTGTATTGCCAGTAATGGCAGTACCAGGCCCAAAGTCACCAACAACACTATTGTCCAAAGAGTCGCCATAAGTTGAAGAAGCGATATTGAGCACACGAGCGCGGAAGTCCACATCGACAATGAGTGGAGTTCCCGGAGTAGTAACGTTCACATCACCAAAGTCAAAGAGCAGATTTGCGCCACCTGCTGAACTATAAGCATCACTTTCAGGATTACGCTCTGTTGAACAGTTGGAACGAACGACATCGATAATGTCAAAGAAAGCCAGTCCAGCAGGCAAAGAATCGGTCAAAGTCAGTTTGGGCACATAACCTGTCTCAGTTGCATAAGTAAGGCGGAAACTAACGAGATCACCAGGAGCACCAAAATCATCACCAAGGACTGATTTATTCAAGCCAAGATCTACACCTTGCACAGTGTCAGAAGCACTTGCATTGTAATCATTCAAACCATCAAAGGGTGATGAACCTGTTCGTTCGTCTGTTGCTGAACCAGAAACAGAGGTCCATTGCATTGTCACATTATTGGACACTGTTTGATTAGGTTGAATGGAAGCTTGGACGACAACGTCGTAATAAATTTCCAAGGTGTTTGCTGGTGGACCATCAGCAAATGAAGAGATGTTTATCCTTGCAGTTTTGTCAGACAGTCGAGTGAAAGAAGTACCCACAGGTAACGTAGTTGCTACAACAGGAGCAAAAGACATCTCTGTGGGCAAACTCTCGTTAATGACAATGTCATGTGCATCGGCATCAGAAATCGTTGCGTGATTGAGAGTGAGTTTTACTTGCACTGTCGTTCCAGCCGTAACAACTGGAGGTGACATTTCTTTCGTAATCTCTAGCTCAGGTTCACGAAGGGTAAAGGTTGGTTCAGAACCTGGAGGAGCAGTGGCGTTGTGCTCTGTAGTCGTCGTTGATGTCTTATCTAGATAAGTGACTTTAGCTGCGTTTGTGCGAACTGCACCACGTACATTGCTCGCTTTGTTTATCACTCGGACAGAATAAGTGAGGACTATTGTGTAGGTCACCGTAGGATCATTGCCCGTCGTTACAGTGCCATAATCAAAGGTCAATGTGTCACCGTTACCAGCAGAAGGAGTTGCCGGACTCACATTTAACGTTCCTGTACTCACACCTGCAGTAAGAACATTGCTGTCTACTCCAAGGAAGCTCAAACCGTCAGGTAGTGTGTCGACAATCTTCAGCTCTTCTGTCTGACCACGGACGAGCTCCACCGTTATTTGGTATGTAGCAACTTCACCGACAGAACGATAGTCAACGTCAGGATTGAGTACCTTCTGTATTGTTGGTCTAAAGACGGTGGCAGAGAAGCTATCAGTAGTTGAATAGTCATTCACACCACCAGAGCCATTTCGTGGATCATCGGCTCCGCCACCAGGAGTTGCATCGTCAGGCAATGACTCCCAGGTAGTAGAGAAGTTTGTAGTCAGCACGACACCCGGTTGCACATTTGCATCGTTGTTTAGTTGGACCTGGAAGGTGAAAGTTTTCGTTCCATCGAGACTAAGCTCATCAAAACCGAATGTGCCTGCACCGTAATCAATATGATCTGGTGTATCAGCACCACCGAGAGAAGCATTTATTATGGTCACTCCAGCAGGCACAGCTGCCTTGAATTCAACGTCATAAGCATTGGCTGTTGCACCGTCAGCGGAAGCATTATCCAGCTCAACAGTGAAAGTATAAATAGTGCCAGCTCCTGTAGTCCCAGCAGTGGCCTGAACGGCAGACACATCCATATCGACTAATGGCTCGACTACATCCACCGTTACGTTGTCAGGCGCAGCAATGTTGATAGGGGTACCTGGAGCATTGGGATCATCAAATTCCAGGGTGGCAACATTGGTTAGATCATCACCATCATCAACACCCAGCGCATTTGAAACGCGGGCGCGATACTGTAAGGTAATCGTTCCTGATTCAGTAGTAACGACAACATCACCAAAGTTCCAAGACAAATCATTACCAGTAGCCGAAAATGTAGGTGGATTGTTTTCCAGTGAGTTTATGTCATTGACACTGACAGGCAAGGTGTCAACGTAAGTCATACCAGCAGGTAGCGTATCTTTGAATACCACATCGTTGGTGCGACCTTTGTAGGCCGTTAATTCCAACTGATAAGTAATGATTTCGCCTATAGCACCATTTTGTCCGCTCGTGTGAGTATGACTTGAAGTTACAAAGGTCTTCACGAACTCAATCGGCGTAATCGTCAAAATGGCTTCGTCATTGGTTCTATAGTCATTGACTCCACCGCTGCCATCGCGTGTTTCTCCATTGGCAGGAGAAAGACTGTTGTAAGTAACGACTGCTTCATTATCAAAGACACGACCGTTTAATGAATCTAAGGGGGCTTCTACTTTGTATTGCAGAGATATGGTTTCACCTGGTTGCAAAGTATTAAATCCACTCAATCCAGTGGATGCAAAATTCCAAGTAATGTCCTGACCAAGGACTGTTCCTTCAGCATCACCATCACCAGCATGACCATCATTGTCCAAACCATCTGTGGCGAATGGAGTGATGTTCAAACCCGTCTCAACAAGGTCGGTTATCTCCACGTCATATGCAGGAGCTTGACCATTGTTGGTGACCTCAATGGTGTAGATAAACTCGCCACCAGCTTGACCCGTTGTCGAAGGTGAACCTGGAGCTGGAGCTGCTGCAGCTCGAACGAGAGTAGAAATGGAAAGGTCTGGTTCCATAACAGTAACAGAGGTAGAATCCATTAATGGATCAGTGGAGACTGGACCAGCAGGTGTGAAGACATAATTGGAGTCACCAACCTTGGCTGTGAATTGTAATTGAGCCTCATTGACCAAAGAGCTACCTTGCTGGTTACCGGAAATGTTCTCTGTCCGTGCAGTCAAATCAACAGCAGCTTTTACGAGTCCCAAACCTGCGACAGGGATAGTGGCTGGACGAGCAAGTCCTGACGAAGGATCTTTCCAGTTGGTGAGCTGATGAACTTTTTCACTAATCTCAGTGACGGCAGGATCTGCAGATTGGTAATCCAACCCAGTTGGCAAGGTGTCCTGACCTTGCAGAGCATAAACTTCATCCATACCAAAGAATGAAGCCTCGATACGGTAGGTGACGTCTTCACCGATGGTAAGAGTTGTAGGTAGTGTAAAAGCTTCGGAACTCGACCTACTGATGGGATATTTCTGCAGGGAAAATCCAACTACTTCCACCTGTTCCTGGTCAACATCTTGGAAATACTGATTAGCCACAGGCGTACGTAACATTGCATCACCACTAACGGCATAACCAATATTCTCATTGACTATACCAGCGCGAGTAACCTCACCGACGAGGCTCAAAGGACCTGTGATGGTCGAAGGATCAGAAGGAACATCAACCTCAATATCCATGATGAAGTCGCTAGAAGAACCAGTAGCTATACCCGCAGTAATGGGCGGAACAGTCACTTCGCCAGTACCAGTATTTACTGTGACGTCACCAACAACAAATCCCTTATTGATGGAGACAACACTGATTGAAGTACGGTCAAACCCTGCTCCAAATAGCAAGCGTACTTCAGAGTCATCACCAACAGATCCTGAGTAACCATTGTTTCGCACTCGCACTCGATAACGAATAGTTTCGCCACCAGTAACGATTTCACGGTTGAGATCACCAGAAGCAGCGTTACCGTCAATGAGCAACTCGTCGATATTGATGTCCAACTGTGCAGCGCGAATCAGATTATTGTGATTCCGGCTCTCCACAGATTGCTGATAACAAAGTGAGTTACTCGTAACCTGAACAGTCTGTCTGTTTTCTGTATCTGAGTTGGGAAAATCGTGGGAATCATCACTAAAATCATTGTCATCTCGCTCGACGAGCTCATCGAGATAGTTCGTGTTCGAAGGTAATATGTAATAACTAATAGTCGCCTGTTTGCCAGTGCCCAAAGTAGCTGGTGCATTGAGGTGCGCTGAACTGGTAATGGACATTGTACCAGCACCAAAAGTGGGCTGAGCTGCCAGAGAGAAATTGCCATCGTCACTGACGATACTAAGTGGTCCTTGAGTGTCGTCGAATTTGAAATTAGCAGGAAGAGTTAGCAAGATTTCATCAATGGTTGCCGTTGCACCAGCGTTACGAATACGCACAGTGACTAGACCACCAACAACCTCCAAGGAAGAGCTGACGAGACTATCAATACTCACATCAGGTGTAGAGGAAACCTCAGCCGTTTCATCGGCAGTGGCAGCTGAAACATAAGAAGAAGAAGAACAACCAACATACAGCTGAGCACGTAGAGAGGCGTCCACACAAGCTTCTACGTTGGCTCGATAATAAACGTACTGAGTTGCCCCTACTCCCAAGGGAACCGGCAGCTCATATACATCAGTACCTGGAGTAACAGGAGATATGACACCTGTGCCATCAGCATTCGTCGAAAGAACGCCATAAGCCACGTGAGCTGGACGTGTGATTTCCAACCTGAGATATTCGGCGGCAACATCATTTGAGTTTGTGATTTGATGACGGAAACGAACAAGGTCACCTTTATCGGCCACTCGACTTGCTTGCCAACTATTGTCGCTATCAACATCGACACGTAAGACCATTGAAGGATCTGGCATTGTTACACCGACAGCCGTTGCCGGCGCATTTGTAACCTCTTCGGGTCCCTGCCCTATGGAACAAGGTTTGTTGAATTGGACACGACCGTTGACTGTACGATTTCCCGGTTCACCAATGGAGCCATCTGATTGTACGTTAATTGTAATGATTGCCCTCTCACCAACAGCGAGAGTGGCCAGCTCAGAAATAGCATTGGCACCTGAGGACCAAAACTCTACTGTTGGTCCACCATCAACGCCATTGACGATTTTGTCGCCAATAAAAATGTCCACACCCCGATTGGCTATTTGTAAACGAGCGTTGTTGGCCACAGGCGTTACGACAGTGAGTCCAGAGGTCAACATTCTTTCGACTACACGAAGATCATACAATTCTGTAGCGCCAACATTGCGCATATCGATGGTAATGGTGCCTGTGCCACAAAGAGGAACATCAGAAATAGTGTTACGAACAGACAAGCCCGAATTGGCTATGGACAAGCTTATAGGTGGCGAAGCATTTTGGCGCTGGCACTCAGTTTCAGGCTCAGGAGGACCAGAACGGACATAAGATGAAATTGCATCACTTGCTAAGCCTGCACAGCCGCCTGTTCCTGTGAATTGCAGCGTAATGGCTACTTCGTGTGTTTCGTTAGGATCGAGAGTAGCAAAATCAATTGCCAAGGCCTGACCACTAGCTGGCGTTGCTGCGCCACCATCGATGGAATAACTGACCAATTCGAGAGAGGGATCCAAATCCTCGTGGAACACTACATTATGAGCAGCGCCAACACCAGAGTTGGCAACAAACAATGTGTGATTAATCTGATTTGATTTTGCGACAATTGCAGCGGGGGTGGAAAAGAGATCCAAGTCAGGTTCAACTTGCAGCAAAGGTACATCGCTAGCTTGCCTATCAACAGTAGGCGTATTGGGACATTCGTCATCAAAAGTAGCAGTGGCGACAAGTGAGCCTGTACCGCATTTTCTTTGTGCATCAAAAGTTATGGTCACATTGGAAGTCAAATCACCAAGACCTGCAAGTTCAATAATCCATTGACCAGACGTGGAAGAGATAGAAGCAGCTGCACCAGAAACATTGGGAGCCACATCAACGACATAACTGTCTCGATTGATGCGCACGGTCACATTGTTTGGAGGAAAAGAAGTCGTAGGATTAACAGTGAGCGTCATTGGACGAGTCTCATATTGAGTGACTACTCGGCCACTGAGACCTGTCAGGTTCAATGTCAGATTCGCTCGTGTCAGATTTAAGTAGACACCCTGAACGGTGGCTTGAGCTGCTGGGCTAATGGTCAAATCCGTTCTAGCCAGAGGACTAGTTGCAGCAGAGCGGCTATCGCTATCTTTCAGTGTCAATAGATAACGAACTCCCAAAGTAGTATTGGCTGGATCATCAACTCCATGAACTCCTGCCAGAAATCCTAGATTGATAGAAATGTCCGTCAGGTCATTAGCAGGACCATTGACGTCGAAACTACCAACAGGAACATTAATCCAGTTTGCGTTATCAGTTGTGTACTGGACACCAGCTACAGAAGTAACTATCGTAGCTGTCCCACCCATATTTTCAACGAGAGTTGAGCCAGTAAATGTCCTACCAGCACCAGGTCCAAAGTCATATGAGTTAATGATGCCAACTGTGGGATCGGTACAAAACTCATAGGGACCATTATCCTGAGAAAGAGTACTGGGATTGATCATGTCCTTTGACTGAGTAATCGTTGAGTTTGGATCATAGGGGCTCGATTGGATGAGTGTGGAGCGACTATCTGCTGCCTGAACAGAACAAACCGTCGAACCAATGGTTATGGGTATGGGAGAAATGGTTGAAACTACAGAAGGAGTGGAGCCTGCAGTGGCATCACTTTTCACTCGCCCTTGAACACGAAACACTTGACCAGTAACAAACTGTAATTGTCCCTGGAAAGTAACTGTGTTTCCAACAATGGACGAGGTTATGTTTGCTGGATCTGGATTGACAACAGCCAAGGATTCATAAGCCCCAGGTATTGTATTCGTCAGCGTGACGATTTCAGTGGCCGGAATTCCATCACCACTAAACGAGGGAACGACCTGCCATTCCACATCATCTCGTTGGAAAACCCTCTGAGGTCCAGATACTGACACGTTCGCATCAGGCAGATTGGTGACACTGTAAGAAGCTGTGCGTACAGGAGCTTCGAACTTCTCGCCACAAACGTTAAAAAAATTGGGTTCCCATAGATATGTCCCCGAAGCCGAACCATCCAATGTACAAGGACTACCTGTCGCCATTTTGGCTGTTGCAGTGTATGAAAGATCAACAAAAGCACCAGCTGCAATATCACCTGTATAAGTAAACAAACCAGAAGCCGTCGTGTATGACCAACCTGCAGAAACGTTGGATATCTCCAAAGCTGCTCCATTGAGGTTTGTATCTATGGTCAAATTCTGGGCTGGTCCATCACCATTGTTTTGAATACGAATGGAACCAGAGTCCGGAGACGAAGGAGTCACACCAAGATTGAGGTTGATATTGGAGTAAACAATGTCTGGATTTTGCAGAATGAACTCAGCAGAGTTGAGATGAGTTTGAGTTCCACCAGCAGCTGGCCACGAGGCTTGTAACTCAGCCGTCATAGTTGAACATCCTTGAGTAACGTCAACCTTGAAGGAAAACACACGAGTCTCACCAGCAGGAATTGTCAGATTTGTTGGAAAAGAGGTACCAAAATTCTGGGAGGGATTTGTAACTTCAATATCGTAAGCTGAACCAAATCCACTGCCAATAAATCCAGCAGTTGCACTGAGATCCAAATCAAGAATGTCACCAAGACCAAGATTCTCGAGAGTGAACATCATGGTGACCGCATCACCATAAGCAGCTTTCGTTGGAGATGGACTACCAGACAGTTTGATGATGCCGGGCTCTACCCAGATAGTTTCATAAGAAGAGTTAGCTGGCGAATTGGCTGCCCCTCCTCCGCCATCACTGTCACTCCAGCTTGCCTGCGCCCTAATCTCGCCTTGTCCATTTGTTGTGTCAGTTGACCCTAGAGCCCTCGTACCATCTCCATAAGAACCACCTGTTCTTGTGTCGAGTGTGATCTCAACTTCTAAAGTCTGACCACTTTCCAAATCAATGTCTGGCAGCAAAGCTGTGACAACACCACTTGTACGATTGGCACCAACTGTTCCACTACCACCACCAAGAACACGCCAAGATATGGTCGCTCCATGGGTAAGTCCGTTAGTATCACCAGGTGCTGGCAATTGAAGGTTTGCTCCAACATCATAAGCAGTCGTGAGGCCTGCATTATTGATGGAAAGAGTATAGGTGTTTGGTGAGCTGTCACCTTGATTAAAAAGCGTCGAACCGTTTAGTGAAACATTCAGGTCGGCAAATGCTGAGCAAGTCAGTCCGAGCAAAGATACAATAAAAATTGCAAGAGAAAACCGCTTTCGCAATGCAGGCAGAATCATTGGAGGAATCCCTTATCTATTCCCCCCTATGTTTACCCCTCTTGCAAAACTCCTCATTGAAGCTTGCTATCCTATCTGTTCTGCAATAAAGATGCCAGCCGATTGTCTACCTTTTTCGTTTACATCTATTGCATATTTCATAGCATTGGCAAAAACACAGCCTTTTGCAATACAGCCAGCATTGTCTTTTGCAATACTTATTGCATATAGCAATAGTGAATTTGGTAAGTCTCGGACTCCGTGAGCAACCTCGTATAGAGGCTGAGGCATTGTGCCTCAAAAAATGGAGAGTTAGAGACAGGTTGTTCAGCACGAGATACTTCTTTTCTCATAATGCTATCTCTTTTTGCTTCATCGCATGCAATAGCTCACAACGGTGAGCGTCGTTTTAAGGTGTGAGTGCCATGGCTTTGAGACAAGCTTGTAGTCCTAAAAAAAGCCAGCTCCCGTACGAGAGCTGGCTCTTATCTGACCTTCTTATGTTGACCACTCAAGGAAAAGTAATTGATGGAGGGCTCACATCGTCCTTTTCTATCTCAACGGTAAAGGGTATGGTCCTTCGTTCCTCAATCAGGGCCCTAGCAGCTGCTTTAGTCATAGCCTCGAAATCGATGGCAATGTCATCGTCGAGGAAGGCGGGTACTCGTAGGGCTTGTTCCTCATGCATTGGTTCATCCTGATTCATTCGCACGAGTTCTTTGCGGTCGCGATTGTAGCGAATGTTGGTCTTGTACTTTCCTTCTTTGAAGCGAAGCAGGCTGGGACTGTAATTGGGGTGGTACTTCCAACGCAGCTCACTCTTACGTGTGTAGGGCTTACCGCGAAACACTATCTGACCCACGAGTTCGAGACAACGAATTGGTGAAGGAGGCTCCATTTTGGAATCATCGATTTCTATGTCTGCTAGTACCTTGGCAATTTCGTCCTCTGTTGTATCGCTGAGCTCGCATTCAAAGAGCAGCTCATCTCCACACCATTCCTTGACTGAGATACGGGCCTGGAGACTGGGGAGCTTTCCAGGCCGACCGGACACCACTATGCCCTTGGCTCGCAAACTTTCACTGCCCGTCGAGTTTGCTTCGATGTGGATTCGTTGTTCTTTCACATCGAGTGAGTCGAGACCTGTATCAAGGTAGCTACGTTCAACGTTGAGCACGAGCCGTCGGTTGTCATGTTCTTGAAGCACGTCAGCCAGAGGACGACCACTCTTGCAGCGCAGATTAACTATATGCTGGCGTCCAGACATGATGTAGAGATGGCTCATACGCCTGGCGAAATGTTTGCCCGCTTGTGCGCCATTGTCATCAGTAGAGCTGCCGAGAACACCAGAGAGATATGCACAATCAGGACCTTTTGGGGTATTGAATTGTGCCGTGACGTTCAATCCCCAGCCAAGAGATATCTTTACTTTGCGGAAAGAGGGGATGACGAACTGACCGTCATCGTCGATTTTGATTTGCAGTATCTTGTCCTTTGATGGACCATGGCTGAAAGGGATGTATGCATCGCGACTCCAGTGCCACTCAACCTCGAGCTTACACTTTGATGGTGGGAACTGTCCCGTCGTATCGACAATTTTGCCAGCTATCTTAGGATTTGAGTAATAGAAGCCTGCGCTTGCCGAACTTGTGTAGCTGAGTGTTACTGAAAGCAGCAACAACAGTATTTTGACTTTCTTATCTTTTCCAAAGACCCACCGTAAAAGCTCTCTTGTGTTGCCATTCATTCGGGTTCCCCTTTCAGGAATAAAGTTACATTTGTAATCTTCTGGTTTGGAGAGGGTTGTCTCCATCGCTCTTTTATGATGGGACAACCCGTTTGGACTTGATGAAGAGGGTTGGTTATTCCGTGCGGAAGTGAGTGCAGCAAATGGAGGCCTCACTTGACTCTATTATTTTTTGTCCAACTGTTG
>CAZXTJ010000052.1:0-11766 GCA_964643655.1 uncultured bacterium | reverse complement strand
AGGATGTGTGTGCGTCACAAATTTGTTTACAAAGATTCTTACGCCTCTATTTGAACAATTGACATGTGAAGGATCGGAATCATTGCTCATGCCAGAAATGACCAAAAATCCATTCACTTTTTGAACTTCAACTACGTCAATGTCCGTTAGCTGACCTGACATAGACGCTACACAGGCTGATGAAAACAAAAAAACTAGTATCAGCGATAACATGAAGGTATTAAATTCTTTCGTACGACTCATTTTCTCCTCCAATTTGGGAACAACTATTTTTTTAATGATGGACGGTCTCGCAAAAAGGATGCCAGAGCCCGCATTATCCTTAAAAACAGCTAACAGCTTTATTATCCAAGACAGCCTCACAATAGCTGTAGATTCTTAACCTTGTTGGTAGGCCTACAAATGGTTACAAAGTCTCACAATGTGGTTACAAAACTCCACAAAACGGCTCTAACAGGGCCAGAGTCGTGACTTTTGTGCCCACCTTGGTGGCAAGGTTTCCTACATGGCAAGCTTCATTTTTAGCGATGTTGAAACATATACCTGCGTATCAAGTAGACATGTATAGAGACATAAGCTTTGTGCATTCAAATATAATTAGTTAGAGACAGGTAGTTCAGTGCGAAAAGTGACTATTGTTATTCTGCTATCTCTATTGGCTTCGACGCCTGCCATAGCCGAAACAGCCATTCTTGAAAAAGCCAATACACCCAACTGGTATGGAGCATACCTTCTTCCCACTGAGCAAGGAGGCGATAACCTTGCCACTTTGCGTAAAGGGCTAGAGGTGGAGATAGTTCACAAAGGCGAACGTCGTTATAAAGTGAGAGTGCCATGGCCTTCAGATCAAGTTGTCGTTCACAAGAATGGCTGGCCTGGCTCTCAAGTTCCCGTTGGTTGGGTTTCTCCTCGTTTCCTCAAGGTAAAACCAGCCCCTGCTCCTGAGCCCGAGACTGTTGAAGACAATGACTCCAACTCTGTGTCTGACTTTTTCTCGAGCTTGAACATCTTCAATTCTGATGATAATGGCAATGGAAGTGCAGCTCCTCCATCAACGACTGACAATGTGGACAACCATGAACCTTATGTTCCCACAGGTCCACAACTAGGTCCTGAAGGAAGCACACCTGGTGCAGAAAAGTGGAGAGACAAACTACCCAATATTTATTACGTCTTTGCTGACATAGGCAAAGATGGCAGCTATTTCTCGCTCTTGGCCAAAGGTAACAGAAATCTGACAGCCTATGATGACAACAGACGGCGTCAGACTTACAAAAACCACATCACAGCGATGATCAATGAAGACATAGATAAAGTGGGTAGGCCAAACACAAAGATTGTCCGAGTTGAGGTCAGTACATACTCGACAGTCATGAACACCTTGGCAAAAGGTCTCGTACCATCAGAGAGTGTTGAAGAGGGCAGGCTGTACAAGGAATCTGAGCTGGTGAGCAAACCTTGTAACATTGTTGGTTTCTGTACAATCACCCACGCAAGCACTGATGGCCCAGTCTTGGGCAGTGGCGGCCATAGAAAGCAACTGACAGGCAGCATTTTTGCGAGTGACGCCTCTTCTTGGAAAGGCCTAAGTACACTCAATCACCGACTAGTCAGAAATGCTCGCATCTCCTTCTTTGGCTGCAATACTGGCAACTGTCAGTATTATTTGGATCATTCATCCATCGCCCACATACTCGCTGCGTTTTACGCAAGAAAAGACGTAGTCGTTAGGGGCAAGAAGGGTATTGGCAGTCCCAATGTCAAAGCCTCTTCATATTCCCTTTTTGG
Source organism: uncultured bacterium (assembly GCA_964643655.1). GTDB lineage: Bacteria > Muiribacteriota > UBA6191 > CAZXTJ01 > CAZXTJ01 > CAZXTJ01. The sequence continues at coordinate 9,978 of CAZXTJ010000052.1, read as the reverse complement.
TTTGGACAACAAAGAAGTTGCTCGCAGGCTGACACCCGAAAAAAAGGAATATAGATTTTATGTTCCCTTGAAGAACTACAAAGACCAAAATTCTGAAAGGAAATGGGTCTATGACAAAATCTCAGTTCCCTTCTCTAGTGACGAGGAACGTGATGAGATTATTGCCTATTACAAAGAGAGAGGCGTCACAGTAAAAGCTGATGGCAACAAGGTCGTGGCAGATGCCCCAAAAATTGCCGGTGTCACGAGAGACTCGAAAAAAGACAAGTTCCTTTTGGAAATCGTTCGAGCCCATGGAAACAGGAAGAAACTCCATATAGGCCAAAGGTTCTTACGCTTTTTTGGTGCACTGGGTGATTCTGAAAAGGTCAAAGAAGTTCGGGCAATGCAGCCCTTCCTCGAGAAGATCATCGACGATGATGAACTGCAAAACATTATTGAAACAGTCAAGACAGAGAATGACGGAAAACTGGACGAGAACGATTTCCGCATTTGGTTCCGCATATATTTCCAGAATTATAAGGACAAGAATGATCGCGGTTCTATTGCCTATAGAGCCTGTCTCTGTTGTGATGAAGAGCTAGAGAAAAAGTAACATGCGTTTTTCTCTTCTCCTCATCCTGTTTTGCACTTTGACTACTTCCGCCCTTTCTTGGGATGCCCCCAAAAACCCAGCTGCTAAACAATCCCTCAAAGTGGCTGAACAATACATGGATGATGGTGCTTTTCACTATGCTGTCGACGAGCTCAACAAAGCCATTAGCAAAGAACGTCATCCAGATATCTATGTACTCTTAGGGCGCTGTTACCGCTCTTTGGAAAAACGAAAACTTGCCTACTTTGCCTATAAAAATGCTCTCTCTTTAGAAAATGACAATAACGAGGCCTTAGTATCCTTGGGTGACCTTGCGCTAGAGTTTGGCACCATAAAAGAACTGAAAGAGTTATTACCTGCCTTGCAGAGTTTGGACAAAAGCTTGGCGGCACTTGTTCAGCATGGACTCTATTGTCGGCAAGGTAATGAAGCGTTGAAAAAGTTACGTTTTCGTACGGCCTATCGATTCTTCGATAAAGCTCTTCAGGTGAATGGAGAGTCTGTTGAGGCAGAGGCGGGCGCTATCTCAGCTCTTAGTGGTTTAGCCAAAGTTTATAGGCAGACGAAAAAGTATTCGAAAGAACTAAAGGTGTTAATCCGTCTGTACCATATGGTCCCCACGAAACAACTAGGCCAACGTATACACAATGTCTTCAAAATAGCAGGAGCAAATGCAACTAGTCGTCAAAGCGAAGTAAAATCCATTGTGGAACACGCACAGACTTTGCCTGACAAATAACAATTGTGGCCAAGATAATCAAAGATAACTGGGGTGAAATACTCTTTTCAATTGCTCTTTTTGTCATCTTCATCAGCTTTCCCGTGCAGACCCATACTTATGATGGTTTGGTTTATTTAGGCGATGTAACTTCAGGGCAATTAAGTAGATTGTTCCATCCCCATCATGTTCTCTATAGTCCACTTTGTTTCCTATTCTGGCAACTCAGCAAGGCATTCTCTGCAAGCATTGAACCATTACAGGTGATGCGTTTTTTGGGTGCTTTAGCTTCTGTCTTCACCTGTTTTTTTGTTCGTCATACCTTACTGATATGGCGTATAGAAAAAACCTTATCGTGGCTACTCAGTATCTTTGCTGTACTTACTTATGGTCCCTGGCGGTTTACTTCCATCAGTGAACCTTATGCTCTACACATTATGCTCGTTTCCGCCTTGTTCTTTGCTGCCTCGAGAATAGGCGCAACTGAAGATAAAGAGACATCTTCAGTCGGCTTTGTTACCTTGGCTGTGCTTGCCACTCTGAACATGCAAACAGCCTTCTTGTTCATTCCTTCAGCTTTGTTACTGGCTTTCTGGCCATTGGGTCAGAAGCGACGAGCCATCAAAACTTTCATTTTGTATGCTTTGCTTACTGGCGCTTCATATCTAATCTGTGGCCTTTTAGCGACTAAATCCTTATCTGCCTTACCAGCTTGGTTTGGAAAATATGCAATTGACCAACGCTGGTGGAATCCTGCTGCCCATAAATTGGTAATCGCGCTGTTTGCAGCTTCAGATGTCTTTTGGGGACGACCAGAGGTTAGCAGTCTTCTTCGGGTTTTATGCTCCATTGCTTCTTTGCCACTTTTTCTATTTATCTTTAAGTTTCTGCGACATAGTTTAAAAATCTCACCAATACAAATTAGGGCAATTGCTTTCGCTCTTTTAGCTCAGTTTGGACTGTATTATCAATTCGACGCAGGCAGCCCTTGCTATTGGACCATCGTCCCGATGTTGACTGTTTTGTTGCTAGCTATCCCATTGAGTATGGCTAGCAAAGATTGGAAAAGAATTGTTGTACTAAACTTGGCAATTTTGGTTCTGCTGACAATGACCAGCGTATTCCTTATCGAGATAAGACCGCAATCCTCAAAGGCCAATTATCGTCCATATTACAGAGCAAAACACATTGAGAAAATTGTTGGTAGTGATACTCTTTGGGTTCACGGTGGGAACCTAGATGAACAAGTGTTTCTATTTTTCACGCCAATGAAAATAAGATCCATTCACGATCACTTGCTGGCAAAACAGTCGGTGGAACTCTCGACGAGACTGACCAGGCTCCGAGAGATTTTGCTCGACGATCTGAAGAACGGTAATGTCTATATCTATTGTGACCTATACAATGGCGCTTGGAGCGGCATTCTTGGCCTGGACAACAAGCTCATATCACCAATAAAAATCAGTTCAATATTTGGCAATCTCAAAGTCACAGCAGTGAAAAGAGGCAAAAAGACAATGTTATGGAAGGTTCAAAAACCGTAGGGATTTTTCGGCTTTTCAATCATCTTGACTGTCTTGGCTGTTATCAAAGGAATGTACTTCCCTTTTCGCTTGGTTCGACCAAGTACTCCCTTAATCTCGACCCATTGGTCTTTTTTCAATTTGTCGCTATGAGCCCACTTGGTCAAGATGGCTACAGGAACAGCATCTGCCGCACAACAAACTATCTTGAATTGGAATGCAACAAAGTGGCCAGGAGGTAATTTTTTGCCACTGAATACCATTCCTCGAGTCAGGATTTCTTTTCCTTCGTAAAATTTGAAATAATCTCTGATTTGAAAGAGCGGTATTCTCTCAACAATAGGGGCATTGTTCGCTGTAGCCGTTGGGGGAGGCGGTGTTGGTTTGACAACAGAAGTCGTCCCATTGCTGGCTGGAAGAGATACTCCGGTGTCTCCATTCAAACCAACTGCTCTTCGTTCCAAAGCAAATGAACCAAGAGTGTCCCCCTGATTGAGAGGCAAATAAATAACTGGCAAGATCAGGATTATTCCCCGAGTGAGATCTTTAAAGGAAGTGCCGCTCTCTTTTCGACCCTTCTGACGAACCATTACTGCTATCAACATCAGAAGTGAAAACAATAAACCGGCGACAATGAGCCAAACAAAAGAAGGACGAAGATAAGTTACATACTTGTCACCATCCAACAGCCATAGGTATGCGTTAATCCACACGAAAAGTATACCAGCACACCATAAACGACGTGGCATTCTAGGCTGGTGAGCCATTAGAGCCCTCCTGCCAACGCCAGTGCATAGTGGAAAAAGAGCATACCCACAAAGACAGCAAAGATGGTCAGCGATGCAATTGCAACAATAGCCCTCTTTTTGAAGACACCTAAATACATGAGCAACAACTTGATGTCGACCATAGGACCGAGCACCATAAATGATAGTTGCGCCGATAATGGCATCAAAGTCTTGAATGAGGCCGCAACAAATGCATCAGCTTCCGAACAAAGATTGAGTGTGATTGCGAGAACCATCATCAAAATGATGGCCAACCAAGGCTGACCGCTGAGCATGACAAAAGCCTGCCGACTAACCACAGTTTGGAGCAACGCAGCTATAAAGGCACCAATAATCAGATACCTACCTATGTCAAAAAAATCATCAGCAGCGTGCAGCAATGCGGCATGAAGCTTTTGTCCAAAGGTTGGACCTGTATTTTTCTCACCTGCGTGGCTGTGATCGTGGTCACAGCACTTGCCATCCTCGTGATCGTGGCTGTGATCGTGGTCACAGCACTTGTCATCCTCGTGGTCGTGACCGTGATGGTCGTGTCCACAAGCGCATGAAGCCTGTTCATTCATCGGCAGAAGAGCTTCATCATCCTTGAACATTGAGCCTACTGAAAGGCCTACCCCCACAGCCACTGCATAACCGAAAACTATTCGGAGTATGACCACTTTCCAATCAAAGGAGTAAGCAACGGCAGTAGAGCCTGCAACGAGTGGATTGGTAATGGGGCCACCGAGAAGATAGGCAACTGCAGCAGCGAAAGGGACACCTTTTCTCAAAAGCCTGCGAACGACGGGAACAACCGCGCACTCGCAGACAGGCATGACAAAACCCAATCCTGCAGCGACTATAACGGTCAGCCACTGTCGAGAAGGGAGCAACCCCAACACTCGATCGCGTGATACAAAAACCTCTAACAATCCACCAAGAACGGCTCCTAGCAACATGAAGGGAATTGCTTCGAGGACAATGGATACGAATACGATGGACAAAGTCTTTATGGGTGCCAAATCTTTGGCACCAACTAGCACTGCGATTGCACCTATAGCAAAAGCAAACTGCACGAGTGTTGCTGTATCGCTTCCCTCATGTTCACCGTGGTCGTGACCACAGGCACAAGAATGGTGTTTATGGTTCATAAGGAAGCAACTATCACATATTGGGAGTTAGGTCAATATTCGCTTCACCGAACCAAGGCGATAGTTGAGCTCTCTTGTGCCCCTGGAATGAGTGGGAATTTGAGTGCAGTCATAGGATTGACCGTCATTCCATGTAGTTTCATGCCCCAATGCAGGTGTGGTCCAGTAACTCGACCTGTTGCCCCCACTCGGCCTACAACCTGCCCTCTCTCAACAAACTCACCTTCTTCTACATCGAGAATCTGTAGGTGTGCGTAGAGTGAATAAAGACCTAGACCGTGATCCAGAATTACAGTGGTACCCGCATAATAAAGAGACTGGGCTAGGACAACCTTTCCACTATTGGTTGCTTTAATGGCCCGTCCCATTCCTCCGCGTAGATCTACACCGCTGTGACGACTACGGACTTGGCCATTAAAAACTCGTTTTGAACCGAAGGGGCTAACCATTATCCCAGGAATGGGTCTTACAAAGGCTCCCTCTACTTTGGGAAAACTCTTCTGGGCAAAGATCGTACGCATTAGTTTGGACTCTCTAGCAATTCGAGCCAACACATGCTGAGGTGGAGTTGCCATAGCTTTGGCGACCCTGAGTCTTTCCTTACGAAACTTCCCATCAGTTATCTCGATGGGGATTTTGCGAGTGAAATCGCTGCCCAGACAATCTCGACCAGAAAGAACCAGTTCTTGTGGACCAACCTTGGTATCCCAAGAGCACCCCACAATGATGCGATCAGTTCCTAGAATGGGTGATGGAAAAGCTTCAAATCGCTTGCCTGCAAAAAGGCACTCCAGTTTTTCTGCACGTGATGGCCCAGTTACTGTAACGAGACAGAGACCACCTTGGGGGATTTTGTTTGGTTGTACCTCAATCTCATGCATAGTTGCACCGACTGAGAGAGGCAGGAAAAGGCATAACAGAAGAATTGATATGTATTTCATGGTTTTCTCCAATTACATGCTTGTTCTATTAGGCATGTCGGCAAGATGGAGATGGTTCAATGACGGACAAATCCCCATCCTAGAGCGGCTCTTTTGTCAACCGTCAATCAGATGGCTTCTATGAGACTAGTTTTTGAGTTAGGATGATGAGCAAGAAAGGGGGGCTATGAAGCCTAATCAGAAAATCTCTTTGTTTTTTCTTCTATTGCTTGCTTTCTGCTGGCCATTTTCCTCCTTTGCGAAGAGCGTCTTGGTCTTGAATTCCTACCATGAAACATTCCCCTGGACTGATAACCTGGTAAAGGGAATGAAAACTGTTCTGCAGGCAGCCCCTCACGACATTGAACTCTTCGTCGAATACATGGACACAAAAAGGACCAAACCAGAACCGCAGTACCTGGACAAACTAGAAGCCCTTTATTATGAGAAGCACGCCAAACATACTTTTGATGCTGTTATAACGACTGACAACAATGCGCTGAACTTCCTCGTTGATAGGTATAACAGGCTCTTCCCCAACACTCCTGTGGTTTTTTGTGGCGTCAATAATTTCACACCGTCATTGCTGAAGGGAAATCAGAACATTACCGGTGTTGTTGAAAGCCCTGATATAAAAGGCACAATAAATCTGGCCAAAAGACTTCATCCAAACCTCAACAAAATCATTGTCATCACTGACGACACACCAACAGGGATAATGAACAGGTCCATTGCCAGTAAATACCTGAACACCTTAAAAATGTTGTCCATCACATACATCAATGGAACGAACTGCTCCCTTGATGAAGCGATAGCGCTATTAAAAAAAGCTCCCAAAGATTCTATCGTTCTTTTCTTAGATTTCTGGCGAGACAAAACTGGTGCCTTTTTCTCTTCTCGCCATGTTATTCCACTATTTAGCCGAGTGTCTCCAGTTCCAACTTATTCTCACAATGATCTTTATCTTTCTCCTCGGGGAATAGTCGGTGGAAAGCTCAATGCTGGTTTTTATCACGGCACTGCCGTAGCAGACTTGGTTTTGAAAGTGTTGACAGGAGCTCATCCAAAAGACGTGCCCATCGACCTGCAATCACCATCCAAACATATTGTTGACTATGTGCAGCTAAAAAAGTTTCGCATTAACAACAAACGTCTCCCGCTGGGTACAATCGTCAAAAACAAACCATTCTCAATATACGAAACCTACAAGGGCCCCATCTGGGCAACTTCCTTGGTTATTTCAGTCTTGCTTCTCCTTATTGCCTTTTTATCCCACAATATTGTCAAAAGAAAGCAAGCGGAGAGAGAACTATCTAAAGAGCAAGCACGTTTGCTGGCAATGTTTGAGGCTGCTAACACAGTAGCTTTCATAACCTATGGATTGAGTAAAGAGAGACATACTGTCACTGATTTCAGCCCTGGAGCCGAGACAATCTTTGGCTACGAGAGAGATGAAGCGATTGGCGGTTCCATAGCTCTCTTTTCGACGAGCAATTCTTCTCTTAACCAGCTTGAGGAGCTGCTAGCGAACAATCCCCACGGTTACACACGCGAGCTGTCTTTGCTGAGAAAAAACGGAGAACTTTTTGATGGCCTCGTGACTACTCACCCATTGCTCGACGGTGAAGACAATATAGTTGCTGCACTAGATGTTGTCATTGACCTTACTGAGCAGAAGAAGGCTGAAGCTGAGCAGAAGAGATTGGAAGCACAAGTACGTCACAGTCAGAAGTTGAAAAGTCTAGGAATTCTAGCAGGGGGTATTGCTCACGACTTCAACAATCTGCTCATGGCTATTCACGGCAACACAGAACTGGCCATCAGTGAGGAGAGTCATTCACAGGCAACACAGAAGTGTTTGGAAGAGATATTGACCGCTTCCAAACGAGCCTCGGAGTTGACGAACCAGTTACTCGCCTATTCAGGACGCAGCCAAGTCGTCAAAAGTGCAGTTCAAATCAATGAATTGGTTCGCGAAATGGGTGAACTTCTGAGCGTTTCCAAGTCCCAAAAAGCGGAGATACGATTTGAGCTAGACCAAGATTTGGACGTAGTCGAAGCAGATGTTGGTCAAATTAGACAAGTGGTGATGAATCTCGTCACAAATGCATCAGAAGCCATTGGTGACCAAGAGGGAGTCATCACCATTAAAACAACACCTTATGAACACGAAGGTGGCCTCGTTGCCCAGTCCTACGTTGAAGAGCCCCTTGCCACCGGTTCTTACATTGCTATATCGGTTACGGATACTGGTTGCGGAATGGACGCGGAAGCTCTTTCGAGACTTTTTGAGCCCTTTTACACGACGAAATTTACAGGTCGGGGTTTAGGCTTGGCTGCCGTGTTGGGAATTGTGCGAAGCCATGGTGGTGCCATCTGTATTACCAGTATTGTTGGCGAAGGCACTACCTTCCGTGTGCTTTTACCGACTAGTCCAGACAGCGACCAAAAAGCTCACCAGGAGGAAAGAGCAAGGGAAAGATACGATTTGACGGGTTTGACCTTTTTAGTCGCCGACGACGAACTGGTTGTTCGTGAGGTTGCAGCTCGAATGTTGGAGAAAGCTGGTGCAGCTGTTGTCAAGGCTGCCGATGGACGAGAGGCGTTAGACCTGTTTGCTCAAGAACCAAACAAATTCGATGGACTCTTGTTCGATGTGACCATGCCTCGAATGGATGGACCGGAAGCTGCTGAAGCAGTATTAGAGATACGCCCCAACACTCCGATTGTTTTTGCCAGTGGTTATCCCGCAGAAGATTCAGTCAAATTCTTCGGCGAGGGCCAACGGCCCTTCATACAAAAACCCTTTGAGTTTGAGACTCTAGTTGGCTTGCTCCACTCCTTGACAGTTATCGATTAACTGCTGTGGGCACTGCATTGATTGCTTTACCAGCCCTGTGATCAATCTCTGAACCTTTGAGACTGTGTGGAATGAGGTAAACTGCCATCATAATGAGCGCTGCCAGCATGACAGCACCTCGCCCTCGACCTTCTCTCCTAGCGGCATAAACTCCGTAAATCCAGGCAAACAAAGCTATTGCTGCTTTATTGTCTGTCAAATCACTCCCAAATGGCCAGCCAGTCCAATATGCTCCAAAAGCACTCTTCTGAACAAGAGGCCCCAAAATGAAACCTCCCAAGACGAGACAAAAGAGAGTAGCCATGGCATACCATTGGGGTTTACCTTCTTTGTCGAAAGCCTCCAGACCTGCACGGGCAGAAAGAACCATGGCAGCAAACATGAAAAGTATGTGAGGCAACAGAATGGACACATGCACTGAGCCCTTGTAGCGAAGGATGATTGGCCCTCCATCTACATCAATGATACCCGTCTCATCTCCCTTGAGCAGAAAGACCTTGTATTGCATTTTTCCAGCTGGAGGTTGCTCAGGGAGAAGTGCAAGAAGCTTCTCCTTCTCTCTACTCATTGGCTTAGTTAACCAAAGATCATTAGAAAGATGACGACGATAGTGCAACACACCAGTTACTCCATCTGGAGCTTTAAGGGATATCTCGGCACCTTTGCCACAAGTAGCGCTGCGTTTGAGGCGATATGAAATCTCTTCATCTGCAAGTTTTATCTTGCCGCGCAGAGGATGAGTTGGTCCCGTCAAGCGCTGGTAAATAGCCAACACTAAGGTGATGGCAAATGCTACAAACCACAGTGTCTTTTTATATGGTGAAATTCTCAGATTAATCATAAGGTTATCGTCTTCCTTTGTGAATGTGGGAGAATAGGGTAACGGAAAAGGTAGTCTGTGGGCGAGAAAACTTTGTTGGACAACCGCTACGAACTTGGCAAGCTATTGGGCCAAGGAGGAATGGGACGTGTGTATTCCGCCTTTGATAGAGAACTCGAACGTTCCGTGGCCATCAAGATGGTGCAAAACGAAAGCCGAGAAAGCGCTGATTTCACCAAGAGGTTGACCAAAGAAGCAAAAACCTGTGCAGCTCTAGAACACAGAAACATCGTCCAAGTCTTCGACACCTTCAACCATGAGGGGCTCTTCTGTGTCGTCATGGAACTAGTAGAAGGATTGAGTCTTTCTCAAGTGTTTTCATCGAGCAATGACACGAAAGCAAAAATTGAATATTTAAAACAAGTTGCTGCTGCTCTTGAATATGCTCATTCTCGTGGAGTAGTTCACCGCGATCTGAAACCTGAAAACGTCCTGATTTCAAAAGATGGAACCGTCAAAGTAAGTGACTGGGGATTGGCCCGCACCATAGAAGAGAAAGAAGGAATAACTAAAACAGGAATAATTGTGGGCACTCCTGAATACATGGCACCTGAACGCATATTG
>CAZXTJ010000051.1:9513-21995 GCA_964643655.1 uncultured bacterium | reverse complement strand
GCGAGCAAACATATATGCCGGCCGTGGGAATGTGGAATACGTACGTTGGGCAGAAAACGAAAATCACCGTTACGGCGGGCATGGCAACAGAGAAAAGGCCACGGAAGCGTATGAGGCTATCAAGGCTGGCGCTCCATCTTTTCCGTATATCGGAGTGGTCGACGACTATTTCGCTTCCGGCAGCGATGTAGAACAAGAACAGAATGCCAGTGCTCGCAGCCGCAAGACCTCTAAGAGCAGAAGGAGGATCAAGAGGTCCGGCAGAGCCGTTTCATCGGGCATGTATTAAATTAATTTGGGTTGTCGTATTGAAGGAGGTCCTTAATGTCCAGGTGGATCTTTATCCTGGCAATTATCCTCGTATTGCCTGTTGGCGTCTTTGCTGAAGAAGCTGAAGACGACTTCGAAAACTTCGAGGGCCTAACCAAAGATGAGGTCCTAATCTCTACCTCTGGTAAGGCTGAGATGCGTGTCTCTATGGATGCCGAACGTGAAATTCAAAAATGGGAGTTCTTGAATGATCAAGGACAACCAGATGATAATCGTATGAGCGAAATGTTCGACTACATCGAAGAAGAACGCAAAACATCTTATTACACCTTGGTCAATCCCTTTTTCGCCACTGGTCTCATTGAAAAAGAAAAAATGCTCACCAGAGCACCATTATCTGAAAAGGCCAATGGTGTGCGAATTGGTTCCGACGCAAGTGACGCTGACATCAACAATGTAATGACAGAATCAAGCCTCGAAGAGGTTGAGACTGATGATGGTCTCACTTGGTATGTCAAAGAAGATGGCACCGCATATTGTTTCGAAAACATCAAAATCAACTTTTATTTCCAGAAGCTCCCCAACACCAAAAGCGTCTACAATCGTGCAGATTGGGATGATCCAGATGGTATTTCCGAGCTTTACAACAAACGAACAATCTCTCGTGACAACTGGAAAATCACTGATCCCATCAAAAACCCAGCTTACAGCCCTCCAGGTGACGTAGCTTTTGATGCTGGTATCAATGATGAAGAATCAGAACAGCCAATGGACTCCCTCGAATCAGACGCTGGTGACGTAACTATGGAAACCTTCGTCGAACTTCGAGGAAAGTACTCAGTGGCCAGTTGGGACGGCACAACAATGACTACTCCTGATGTCTTCTTCTTCCAAGATGATGACATCGTGGCTCAGAGTTCGGTCTATGTTGAGGACTATGTACCTCCTCTGCCAAGTGAGATTGGCTCTCTGGAAGTTGAGCAAGTTGGACAACTTTTGGCTCCCAAAATTGACTCCAATGGCAATGCTTTCATTCCAGGTATGGCTCGTTTCTACAACAACGATAATAGTGGTATGACCCACTTCATCGAAGATGCGATTAATCCTGAGGAATCTCCAACACCTCTGTATTACTGGCCAAACAATGACCCAGTAGATAGAGATGATGATTCGGTCAATGACTTCACTTGGGAAAACATCAAGATGAAGAACAATAACGGTGCTGACCTCGCTGTGAACAATACGTTCAACTATGAGGTTGGTATGTCCCTGTACAACAGGGTGAAGTACAAAGCTAAGGCCGAAGACTATACAGACGAGGAAAAGGCTTGGCGTTACCTCTATTACGTACCTTATCGCCCAACAGGTGACAAACTAATCGGTCCTTATGCCGGTCGTGTTCACTCTGCAGATTCAGACAAAGACGGTTTCGATAAGTATGATGTCGATCAAGAGGGTGCTGTTGAGTGGTACGCTCCTTATTACAAACCAATCGTCTTTGCTGAAGAGATCACCTATAACGGTAAGACTTACAAACCACTTGGTTTGATTAACAAGATTTATGATATGGAAGACGCTGGTGTAGAAGTACAGCAGAAGAAATCCACATTGGCCTCAACTTATGGTTTCACTCAAATAGCTGGTATTTCAGTGAAATGGAGCCGTGAGTGTGTCCAAGGTATCACCATTGGAACAACTGCTGATCCTGACTTGAAGATTCCCGAAGGTACACTCTTGCTACCAACAGGTTTCGCCGCTGCTTCCATCCACTCTGCCGGTCGTCTCGGTAACTTTGATGCCGAATATGATAACCGTGAGGGTGATGATGTTGCGAAGAGTCTCATTGGTACAACCAAAGAGGGTACAGACGCACGTGACTCATTCTTCAAAATCAATGCAGCTGACTGTTGTAACAACGACGTGGTCATCGCCTCAGGAACCTATGGTAACGAAGACAACTTGAAGCCCATGCCCAAGCTAGTCATCGAAGCCATGGACTCTCACAATGCAGCTGGTGACAAATATTTCGATGTTGCTACAGTGCCCAATGATACAACAGGCGCTGGTGGCCCCATTGGGTCATACAACATGGACAAGATCTACAGCCGTGTCCACGACGCAAGTGTTCCTCTCTATGGTTCTGGTGACCAAGGAGCGACAGATGGTTTCCGCGGTTACGGAAACTTCTCGAACAATGCAGCTGTGTGGAATGGTTGTGCTCCAAGTGGTTCTTTGCAGAACCCAGTGGACCGCGAAGGCGTTCCTTTCATGGCAACACGTGTAGGTGAACAACAGTTCGAGGAAGACAGACGTTATTTCATCACACTCACAGGTGATGACAATGTTGGTCCTTCTGTTGAACTGCCAGGACATGAAGATTATCCCGATGGAGAAGTCTTCTATCCAATTCGTCACCTTTCCTATTCGTTCTATTATTGCCCAGGAGCCAGTAGCAAGGCTGATATGCCAGAAGAACTCTCTGGTGCAACATTCTCAGGCAACTACAATAGTGTTAGTGCGCAGATTGCTAGCGCTATGGAAGATGCCGGATGTCGCAAAGTGACTACTGGTAACATCATTCACATCGATGAGTTCGATGCACCCAATGAAGAGTGGATTAATCCACCAGTTGGTACCATCGAATGGACCTTCAAGAGCCCAGGTCTTTGGATCATTCGTGTGAACTGTGTAGACCGTGGCAATAATGGCCGAATTATGTTGGTACCTGTTGAAGTACAAGACGTGAAGATGACTCCACGCTCTATCGACTCTTCAACAAGTCGTATCGACTAAGGTCACTCAGCAAACATAGGCTTGACGTACGTATAAATGGCCTCCTTCAAAGGCCGCCCTTTGGGGCGGCCTTTTTTCCTGTTTTTATGACTTGCTTTTGGTCATATGCCATGTGAACAGTAATAGCGAGATGACAGAAAACAATGTGATAACCAACGTTGAAGAAGACTCGACTCTCGTCTGGACTAGACGAGTTTTCAAGTTGCGCTGGTTTTCCTTCCTTGTGGCAACTTGTGGTTTGTCATTGATTTTGACAGAGTATGTCTATCTGCTCACTCGGTTTCTACAGGGTGTATTGACTGGTCACTACCCATCCTTGGGTTTTATTGCACCCTTGGGATATTTCCTCACCGCTTGTGCTCTTCCTGTTTTTCTTGCACTTTCAGCCGTTACTCATCTCCGACAAAACCACATCTGTGATGCAAGAAAGGTAAGTGACGAAGGTACCCTACTCCATATCCTTGGTTTCCGCCTGATTACGGAAAAGTGGATCAAACGTGGTTCTTTTGCCCTATTGTTTTTTTTGTCAATTGCTGTTCTTTATTGCCTATATTGGATACCCAACCTGCTCTTAGGTAGCTACTACGAACTCCTGCCCTATATCTGGGATTTTTTGCCAGCACCATCGGCCAAGTTATTCATATCCAAGCTCGCTCTTACTTTTCTTGGCTTTTCTCTTCCTTCCTTGTTTTTGGGTACATTGATCAAAACTCGCCTTACTGAAAGTGAGAGCAGAGTCTTGCTCCCTGCCTCTACATTTGCTTCAACCAAAGAAGAGATAAGCTTCAAAATTGAAGAGAAGGAAGAAGGCAACAGTGTAGATATTGTAGCCGCTCATCAAGATGACAGTAGAGCCACATGTCCAGTATGCCGGACGACGGTCAAGGATGAGGGGAAGGTCTGTCCCCGCTGCCACACCAAACACCATGAAGATTGCTGGGATTATAGTGGAGGCTGCGCCATCTTTGGCTGTGATAGTCGTCGTCCATGTGAGAACAGAGCTGATGAGAATGCCATTACTATTACAGAAGATGGTTCTTTGACTAAAAAAGAAGAGAATTTCGTCATGGTCAAAGAACAGACTGAAAGATGGTTACAGGCTTATGGACGTAATTGGTTGGGATTCTGCCTAGCTGCTTTTGGCATTATTGCCTTTACCTGGAGCGCTTTTATTCCTTTTGCAATTCGTGGCCGCTCAATCCTGCTCATCTTGTCAACTTATTGGGGAATGGCTACTTATTTTGGTGGCATATTCTTCTGTGTTCTTGGGTTGTTACTCTATTTCACATCACTCCTACCTCTAATGAAAGAAAGTAAACAACTAGAAGAGGTTTCTTCTCTCAAACTCTCTCCACCACAAGGTGGAGGAAGAGCCGTTCTCGACAGACTAGAGACTCCGCCAGCGACAAACATCGTTTTGTATGCCCTAGTAGCATCACCTGCTATCAGCATTTTCACAATGTTATTGCTTCCCCTCTTGATGGCCATTGCGCCCTACTCTTATTACCCAATGGCTCTAGTCTATCGTTTTGCCATTGTCTTGATGGGGATTGCTTTCACTATAGGAGTGTTCCTTGCGGCTAGAAAACGAGCCATTTTCCAGCAGTCCATTCAGAATAGGATTGAAGCCTCACTCAAAACACTCAAGGATTTGAACAGCTGACTACAAACTCGAAGATTATTCTGAGCTTTCTACTCGTAACTCGCCCAGCCTGATCATACGTGCACCAGATGGTTCGAGGGGTAGGAAACTCACTGATGCTCTATCCAGGTCGCCAAGAGCCGAGATGGACCACAATGGTTCGCCCACTCTTTGGCCGTAAGTCAAACGAAAAACTTGCTCTGCCCCGTCATAATTTAGGTAGTTGACCTCCTGCAATTCATTGAGCTGTAGTTTGCCCAGGCCTTTATCATCTTCATTGACCAACCCTAGCCATATTGACCACTTGCCAGGGCTCAAATCAGGAGGAATGAGGCATATGTGCGCCTCCTCGTAATGGCTACCAACAGCCCACTCATTGGTATCTTTATAACCATAACAAGGACGATGAATATTGTGAAACACAGTGGCACCGTATCTTGTTGCTGTTGAAAACTCTTCGTTACAGAAAAGGACAACAGACCAAAGAGCTTTATCAGTGGTTTTTAGACAGAGCCAGCGATAGGTCAACGAAATCATTCCACCTTGCACTGGTTTCTTTGCACCAACCAAACCAACTTGCCATCCATATAGCTGCACTTCATCAGCAAAATTGGCTCGAACAGGTATGGCAATTTTTTTCTGCGCAGGCACTGTAAAAGATGGCACATTGGGCAAAACATGATATACGGGACCATAAGGTCTAAGGTAGAATTTTTCTCTCAAATAAGAATATAAATTCTTTGGATGTAAAATGGGACCAACTAGTCCTCTTCTGCGAACGAGCTGCGCCAATTGCTCGCGATTACTATCATCGAGCTTATCAATCACCGTAACTGCCAAATCCTGTCTTTTACCATCAATATAACGAGCATATAGATAGGGCCGATAAGAGACATCATTGGAAAGCAACAAGTGGCCTCCTTTGGGGACTAGAGTGGCCACTTGCTCCATAAACCTATCTGAACCTGTAAGTCGCTCTCTATCCAAGAGTAGGTATCCACGTGTTGCACACCAAGTTATGAGCAAGAGGGAAAGCACCTTGGCCCATTTGGGTTTCAAAGCAATCAAGGTTCTGCTCAAACCAACAGCTGCAGCTAGAGTCAATGCGGCCAATGTGGGCAGCATCATAGTGTCTGCTTCCATGGCTGCATAACCTGCAACAAAAGTCGAATTCACGGCAATGACAGCTAATAATGCCCAAAAGACATGACCTTTCTCTCTGTGCAAAACCACTAAACCTGAGGCCATGAAAAAGAATGCTATGAGTGGGAATTGCTGCCCCAAAGCCAAAAGAAAGTGTTTCAATCGAACCAAGAGTTCAGCTGCACCAAAAGGAAAGAGCGCATGCCTGTAGTCAGCGCATGTCCAATAAGCAAAAACGGTGGCCAAGGATTTTGGTGTTTTGGGATCGGCAATGACGAGAGAAGGAGAACCAAGGCGATGATAAAGATAATAATAGGAGCTGAAAGGCAAGAGGAAAAGCAAGAGGGCAATCATCAAATCTTTGGGGTTGCGCAAAGGCAACAAGAGCTCTTTCACTTTCTCTTTTCCTAAAAAGACCAACAAAGCAGGCAAGAGAGCCAAAACCGAGGTGCGATGACATAATGCGGCACCACAAAACAAGAGTGCTGCCACCAAGGTTTTCTTCTCTTTCTTTTGTAAATGTTTCGTAATTGCCCATAGGGCACCACTGAGTAAAAACAATTCGAAGGTATAAACTTCGCAGACTATTGCTGCGTTCCAGAGTATGGGAGCAAAAGCCAACATGAGAAGGGCAACAGCTGCTGAAAGCCTATCAGTAACCATATGCTCTTGTCGCAAGAACAAAAGGGCAAAAAACACTGCCCCTGCAGCGCTGATTGTAGCCAACAGCGACAACTTGGCAGCAGGAGACCAGAAAGGGAGCAGACGAAGCCAAAGGGCTGCCAAAAGTGTGTAGAGGGGATATCCAGGTTGGTGAGCAATGTCAAAACGTTGGGCCGCCACGACTGTTTCAGCACTGTCGTACCAAGCAACTTCTTGTCTTATTGTCAGGCCAAGGACAAGAGTAACAAGTGCTGCAACGAGCAGGGCCCATTGCCAATCATCCTTCGGTCTATCTGGTCTTTCCATGGGTCCATGCTATCGTCACTACGACAAAATGTCACCCATCTCGCCTCAGAGCCGGGCAATTTGTCATCAGTAGAGAATATGTCATCTTTCAACACCTGCTCAGAGAGCCTACTTTGACAAAAATCGACGATTTGGCACGGATTATGGTAGAGATCATGATCTATTTTGCGTATATTGTGGAACATTGCCCTATTAGCAATGTGCAAATGTTACCACTTCATCGTAACGAGGAGGTACTTCTCTCATGATCGAAGTCCAAGGCCTCACCAAACGTTACGGCGACTTTATGGCCGTCGATGACATCTCTTTCCGTGTTGAACGCGGAGAGATAGTTGGTTTTCTCGGTCTCAATGGTGCAGGTAAGACGACAACTATGCGTATGCTTACCTGCTACATGCCGGCAACGTCAGGTAGTGCAAACATCGCAGGGTTCGACGTCTTTGAACAGTCACTAGAGGTTCGCCGACGTATTGGTTATCTACCCGAACGCCCTCCCCTCTACACGGATATGACCGTCCGTTCTTACCTCGCATATGTTGCCACACTCAGTGGTATGGCCAGAGGTGAAATCGAAGATAGGATAGACGCTGTCGAAGACAGATGCGGTCTGGCCGATGTTGATGGAAGGTTGATTGGTCACCTCTCGAAAGGTTATCGCCAACGAGTTGGTTTGGCTCAGGCACTGGTTCACAATCCTGATGTACTCATAATGGACGAACCTACTTCAGCCCTTGATCCAGCCCAACGATATGAGATTCGTACTCTCATCAAAGAGTTGGCTCAGGACCACACCATTTTGCTCTCTACGCACATTCTGCCTGAAGTAGAAGACGTGTGTGAACGAGTAGTAATCATCAACGAAGGTCGTGTCGTTGCTCGAGAGCGAATA
Source organism: uncultured bacterium (assembly GCA_964643655.1). Taxonomy (GTDB): domain Bacteria; phylum Muiribacteriota; class UBA6191; order CAZXTJ01; family CAZXTJ01; genus CAZXTJ01. Next base: position 14,289 of record CAZXTJ010000051.1, on the reverse strand, counting down.
GACGAACTCTCTTCGAGTGTTGCTCATGCTGAGAAAGTCTATGTGGAAACATTCGACAAACCAGATGACTTTGACGCTCTTGCCATGAAAATCAACGATGTGAAATCAGTGGAAAAAAGTGAAGAAGCACCCAATGGTTATTTCATCGAATCTGCCTTGGGTAAAGATGTGCGCCGTCCTCTTTCCGACCTCGTTCACGAAAAGGGTTGGGGATTAAAAGAGCTACGTGCCCTGCAGCCAACTCTGGAAGATATCTTCCTCAAACTCGTTACTCGCGACACAGTCGAGCGAGAACGTGCCGAAGCGGCAGAAGATGCGGCCGAGGAGGCCGAGGAGGCCAACAAAAGGGATGAACCGGATGATAAAGAAGAGACCAAGGAGGCTAAAGAATGAGAAACATCTTAGCCATCGTTCGTAAAGAACTGTATTCGTATTTCTTCTCTCCCATCATTTGGATAGTCTTCTCCGTTTTCCTTTTCCTAGTGGGCTGGATGTTTTTGACGAGTACAGCCAACTTCGCCCAAGTTTATGCGCAATATATGCAACAACAGGCAATGCACAGAAACATGTCAGCTGTATTCAACGTCAACGCCCAAATTCTCATGCCTTTGTTGGGCAACACTTCCGTCATTCTCTTGTTATTGGTACCAACCCTAACTATGAGACTATTGGCAGAAGAGCACAACAACGGCACTATGGAACTACTGCTAACGAGACCAGTCACGGTTACGCAACTAGTTTTGGGTAAATACATAGCTTCCCTAATCATTCTTGGTTTGATGCTCGCCTGCACAGCTCTCTATCCGCTGATTTTGAGCATTTATGGAACACTGGACTTGGGCCCAGTGTATAGCGCGTACACCGTCATCTTTTTGGTAGGCGCTTCTTTCTTGGCTTTTGGTCTCTTTGCTTCAGCTTGTACGACGAGCCAAGTAATTGCTGCCATTGTTGCCTTTGGCGGAAATCTCTTCTTCTGGATGATAGCTTGGATCTCTTCATCTGTAGAAGAATGGAAGATATTGGCCAAGGTACTCGATCATCTTTCCTTACCAGGGCACTTTGCCAATGGCATTAAAGGTGTATTTAGCTCAGTTGATATGATTTATTACTGCAGCTTCATTGCCTTTTTCCTTTTCCTCACTCACCGAGTGATTGACTCAACGAGGTGGAGGTAAAGCCGTGGTCAAAAAAGAAAAAATTCGCGATAGACGTGTTGTTTCCAAAAGCCGGATTCCTATGGCTGCTATCTTTGTAGGTTTGATTACAATGCTTTTGAGTGTTGTAGGGTTCAACCTTGCAGAGACTGCTCAGTTTCCACTGATTGTTGGCGCAGTTGGTCTAGTTACCTTTGTTCTAGGAGCGTCACAAGATCCAAAACTCGTTTTGTCTCTCTTCTCGAGCCGCTCTTTCAAGTATGGAACCATAGCTATCTACCAAGTGGTCATCGTTCTACTCATTTTGGTCTGTGTGAACATCTATGCAGATCTCAATCCTTGGACGAAAGACATGACCGACGTGGGTATTCATACTTTGGCTGACCAGACAGTAAAGATATTTTCTAATCTGGAAAATGACGTCAAGGCTGTAGCTTTCTTTCAAGCAGCTGATGAAAGTCGCGGTTCCAAACCAAGAATGCGAGACTTGTTAACTAGGTGTGAGCGAGAAGCCAGAGGGAAATTCCGTTTCGAGTTCATCGATCCTGACAAAAATCCATCACTTGCAGCCAAATACAAGATTACTCGCTCACAGACTACTGTCTTCATTTGCGGCCAAAATGAGACCAAAATCAATCTCGTTAGCGAAGAAGCTGTAGTCAACGCCATCATCAAAATCACGAGAACGGAAAAGAAGAAAGTATATCTACTTGCCGGTCATGGTGAAGCTGATATGAAATCTGGCGATCCCAATGGTTTCAAGTTGGCAGTCGATGATATGAAGGCCAATCAGTTCGAGGTACTCGAACTACACCTTTATCGAGAGAAAAAGGTTCCAGAAGATGCCCACGTAGTCATTCTGGCTGGACCGCAAAAGCCACTCTTTGACAATGAAGTCACAATGATCAAAGAGTTTCTCAAACAGGGTGGTAAATTCGTTACACTCATCGATCCTTATATTGAGACAAAATTGGACGTCCTCCTCGAAGAGTGGGGTGTTTTATTAGGCAATGACACTGTCGTTGACGTCAATCCCGTTGCAAGAATGATTGGCGGCGGTGACGTAGTCATGCCCATCGTGCAAATGTACGGGCGTCATGAAATTACAAACAAGTTCAGATTTCCGACGATGTTCCCTCTCGTCCGTTCTGTTGCACCGAACAATAAAGCCAAAGACCTTACAGCAAGTCCATTGTTGTTGACGACCAAACAGAGTTGGGCAGAAAAGAATCGAGAGCGTATTCAATTCACACCTGGTGTAGATAAACGCGGTCCTATCTGTCTTGGCGTAGCTGTGCGAAAACGTCACACAAAATCGAACATAGAAACACGTATGATTGTTATTGGAGATTCTGACTTTGCCTCTAACCGTTATTACGGAAAGAGTGGCAATGGGAACTTTTTCCAGAACTGTGTCAACTGGACGGCACAAGAGACGGATCTCATTTCCATCAAAGCAAAAACTCTCAAGAGTACGCCTCTACGGATGACACAAAAGGACTTTTACGTCATCGGGTTTATCTGTTTGCTCTATTCGGCCTTCTTCATGTTCGCAGGTGGCGTCATTTGGTTCGTAAGGAGAGGAATGTAAAGCCATGTTAATGAAAAACCTCATTCTTCTCGCAGTATTTTTGGTCATAGCAGGCAGCCTTTATTACACAGAGGTCTACAAGGCTGAGGAAAGGGCTGAAATTGAAAGAACTGCCAAGCTCATTTTTAATGTGGACAAAGACGAGATAAATTCCCTCACTTTGTCCGTGCAAAAAGAGCATGGTTCAGGCAAGGCTCATTTGGAACTTTCCAAGAATGACGATGGCTTGTGGACCGTGAAGCAACCTGTCGAAGACAAAGCCAACAACGGCGAAGTTGACAGACTAGTGGCAGAGATAACTGAGTTGCAGCAGACACGTCTGGTCACAGACTCGCCAAAAGATCTGTCTGAATACGGTTTGAAAGAACCAATCTCTAGATTGACCTTCAAAACCAAAGGAAATGACAAGGCTTACGAACTACATATGGGAAGACGTAACCCCGTAGGATATACGACCTATGTACGCCGTTTCCCAGAAAAAAGCGTCTACCTGGTCAATGCTTCAATAGAGTCCTATCTGACCAAAAACGTAACTGATCTTCGACTGAGGAAACCTTTCGATATTGCCAATCGGAAAGACATTGCAACACTGTCTCTGGCTTTCAACAGTGGAGAGAAGATCTTGTTGCGCCAGCAAGAAGGTAAGTGGAATGTAGAAAAACCCTTTGCCTGCAAATTGGATCAAGGTGCCGTAGACAGACTGGCAGACGCCTTTCGTGATTTGCGAGTCGACTATTTCATCACAGAAGAGCCCGAGGACATTGTAAATTATGGTCTAGACAAACCTGCTCTTTTCATTACTGCTACCTTTTTTGACAGTCAGCGAAAACCTGTCTCACTTACCATTGGAAAAGAAGCCAAGGGAAAACAGCCAGACGATCCTTCCAAGGATTTGGCAGGTTGGTTTGCTCAAACCAATCTTCGGAAGACAGTTTATGTCATAGCCAAATACCAGCAAGAGAAATTGGCCAAATCACTCAATACGCTTCGTGACAGAACCATCAATCCCAACATCGATCCACGAAAAGTGCCCAAGCTCCATCTGTCTTTTAATGGGGAAAAACCTGTAGAAATCGTCAAAGATGGTCATAGATGGAGAGTTACTGGTGACAAGGGTTTTGTCTGTGACAAATTGATGGTAGAACGTGTCATCGATGCAGTCAGTTCTTTGAAAACAGAAGCCTTTGTTGCTGACAACGTGAGCTCACTCTATAAGTGGGGTCTTCACAAACCAACACTCTCTGTGGATATAACCAAAGAGACAACATCTGGTAACGAAGTCATCTCCACTCATTTTGCGTGGAAAGAGAAAAAGATGGTCTACGTGACCATTGGAGATAAAAAGAGCGTTTATAGAGTAAAGAGTGATGTCTTACTAAAACTACCCGAGCTAAGAGTATCCCTGCTCACTAAACGACTCTTCGACATCATCGATAAGAACTACGTGAAGTTGGTTGAGATAGAAGCTGCCGGGTTGGAAAACGTATGTTTGGAAAGAACCAAAAAAGCTGGCGAAACTGACTCCTGGAAACTCATCCGACCTGCAGCACAAAAAGTAAAAAATAATAAGGCCGATGAGTGGATGATGCGTTTCCGCTCCATGAAAGCAACAGACTATCTGCAAGAAGGTCGAGAGTTCAACTTGAGTCAGTTTGGTCTCAACACACCAATGGCCAAAGTTGTCATCACTCCACGAGACAAAGAAAAAGAGCCTTTCTGGCTCAAGGTTGGAGCAATAACAGAAGACAAACTCTTCCACTATGCCTGCTGCTCGACTCGTGACGCCATCTTCAAAATCAGGAGAAAAGATGCGAAGCTCTTCTTGGCGCCTTCTTTCCTCAATGTCTCCTCTGCTGCAATCAAGGATGACTCTACTGGTCTATACACACCAACGGCCCAAGAAGCAAAAGAGTTACCACAAGCCGTATTTTTAACGGAAAAGGGTGTATTCCGAACGATTTTGTTCGAAAAGGAAGCACCAAACACAATTGCCAACTTTGCCTCATTGGCAGAAAAAGGCTTCTATAACGG
>CAZXTJ010000051.1:0-9503 GCA_964643655.1 uncultured bacterium | reverse complement strand
AAGCTTCCACAGAGTCGAAAAGTTCTGCATCCAAGGTGGAGATCCAAACTCTAAGGACGATGATCCGTCAAATGATGGTAAAGGTGGTCCCGGATACACAATAGGTGACGAGCTCAGTCCAAAACGGAAACACAATCGTGGAGTACTCTCGATGGCACATCGTGGGCCTAATACTGGCGGTTCTCAGTTTTTTGTCACCAAAACCCCATCTTCTTGGCTCGACAACGTACATACCGTGTTCGGAGCAGTCATTGAAGGTATGGATGTAGTGGATAAAATCACCAAAGGAACGAAATTAGAGAAAGTGACCATAGAAAATAAGGGAAATCGAAAATTCGAACCGAAGGTTAACAAAAACTGAGCAGAATCTTGCTTTTTGCCCGAACGGTGACAGTGATGTCTGTCGCCGTTCTTTTCTATTGAGTATCTACCGATATATATTAGTGAAATATCGAAGATTATCGGTGCATGGTGGGTTAGATTCGACTTATTGTTAATAGTAGGTGACGTAGATACTGTGAGCGGGGGCCATGGGCGACGACGCGATAAAAAAACGTCTTGCGGCGCTAGGTAAAAGTCCTGCCGAAGAGGACTCTCAGCCAGCTCCGGGGTCAAGCGCTCCCGGTGGACCAGCAGCACCTGCCAAGCCGCTGTTGACGCCACCTCCACCTCGTGCACCCGTAACTGAGGGACGCCCTGCTGCTCCCCTCGCTCCTCCACCGAGACCTGCAACGGGTACTCGACCTATTGCACCTGCACCTAGACCAACAGGTTTGAGACCCCCTTCTGGTCCTGGTCCAGTGGCTCGTCCACCTTCAGGACCGGGTCCCACTCCAGTTGCTCCACCACCAAGACCAGCAACGGGAACTCGACCAATAGCACCTCCACCTAGACCTGCTGGGATTGCACCCACATCAGTACCTCCCCAGCCGCCGTCCAATCCTTTTGGTGCTCCACCACCTCGGCGGCCCCTCACCTCGCCTCCCACACCTGTCATGACACCTTCGGCTGCACCTCCACAACCCAGTTATCCACCTCCCCCTGCTCCGAGCTATCCACCACCGGCATCACCGGCTCCAGCTTATCCTCCGCCTGCCTCACCGGCTCCAGCTTATCCGCCACCTACGACTCCTGCACCGACATATCCACCACCGGCATCACCGGCACCAGCATATCCACCGCCTGCGGCAGCTGCGCCAGCCTATCCGCCTCCTTCTGCACCTACAGCTCCACCACCATCAGGGGGAAGTCCCATTGGTAGCTCTGACCCCCAATTAAAACAGGCGGAACAAGCATTCCGTGTGGGCAATATTGACCAAGCCTTCCAGGCTGCAAGAGATGTAGTCAGTCGCGATCCTGGCTCTTCTTCGGCTCAGTTTTTGATGGGTAAGATTCATTCCACACGCAACGAGCTGACACAGGCCATCGATTGTTTTGGTCGTGCCCATAGGCTGCAACCAAATCAATTCGATTTTGTTCTCGAATATGCAATTAGTCTCTACAACGGTAATCGCAAGGACGAGGCGGCAGAGGCATTTCGCACGGCTCAATCATTGCAGCCCAATAACCAGACTGTGAAAAACTATCTCTCTCTTCTCGAAAGAACAGCCAACATTGGCCGTCGATCAGTTGGGCCACCATCAGGTGGAGGTTTTGGCCAACCTGTTGCGCCTCCTCCTTATCGTCCGCCCTCAGGACCAGGCTCTCACGGTACGCCACCACCTCCAGGAGGCTCTCCTTACGGTCAACCAGGTTCACCGGTAGCACCGCCACCAAGGCCAGCAGGAGCACCTGTTGCACCGCCACCGCGTCCAGTGACAGGAACGAGGCCCATAGCTCCCCCTCCTGCACCTCGGCCTGCTGGTGCCATACCACCGCCGTCGTCTTCCAAGGCCGAAACTATCGCAGATGCTTTTGGTACTCGTCACGAAGAGTCTAGAGACGAACGTATCAAACGTTTGCGAGAAGCAGATCAAGCCTCTGGTGAAGAAGGCGAACCCGATTTCTCCGATCCTGCATTCTGGGAACGTTATCACATGTATTCGACAACAAAAGAGACACAGTTGTCGGCTGCTGAGAAGTCAGGCGAAGTCCATTGTATGTCCCATGACTTCACAAACTTGCATCAGCAGGAATTCGAAAGAGAGCTCGAAGAAAAAGCTGCTCTGCCTCTATATGGCCCTCGCACAGGTTGGTTTCTGAGCCACTTGGCGTGGCCTCTGGGAGCAATTTATTTGGGCAAAGGTTCCACTGCTTTTAATCGCTTTTTATTACAGATATTCCTCATTGCCGTCATTGCCTGTTTTGGCTGGCTCTTTTGGAAACCTTTTTATACTGATGATTTTGCCAAAGACTTTCACGGCATTAAACAATTCGAAGATGCGCTCAAGGAGAATCCACGCACCTTCATCGAAAGACGTGAGACAATCCGTCAGCTTTCTACTATCGCTATGATGTTTTTCGGATGTATCTACCTATTCCTGCAAATGAAATTTGCTCGTGGCGTTGCCAATGAAGCTTTTGAGAGCAACGCATGTTTGGGGCTGATTACCGAAATTTCTCATGACATGAAATTCGACACCAATTTGGGCAGCCTTCACGGCGTCACTCCATCAACGAGGATGATTGTGGAGAAACGTTCATTCAAGGCTGCATTTGACGAAAAAACAGGCACTCAGGCCATGGTCAACACCTTCGGTCGCATTGGCCGTTGCGAAATCTTGGAGATATTCGAGACTTCCACCTACTGTGCCTACCATCCCGATAAGGGCCGCATTGTCATTCCCAAAGTGGGCGATCGGATTACTATTCTGACCGACTAAAATTGCACTTTGGGAAGGAATTTTCCGTGGCTCGTATACTCGTCACTGGCACTGCCGGTTTTATTGCCAATCATGTTGCCCATAAATTTTTGGCCGATGGCCATGATGTAGTTGGTGTTGACAACTTCAATGATTATTACCCCGTAGAATTAAAAAGACATCGCCACGCTCTTTTGGAAGGCAAGAAGAACTACGAAGGTATACGCTTAGACCTTGCTTCAAGAGAAAAGACTGAAGAGCTCATCAGCAAGGGTAATTTTGATGTAGTTTGTCATTTGGCTGCTCAACCTGGCGTCCGTTATTCCATTGAAAATCCCCATTCATATATATCAGCAAATCTAGTCGCCTTTCTGCACGTCCTCGAGGGCTGCCGCCATGCCAGCAATAAACCTCGCCTCGTTTATGCGTCGAGCTCTAGTGTTTATGGTGGATTGAAAGAGTTACCCTTTTCTGAAAACCAACGGGTAGACACACCTATCAGCCTCTATGCTGCCACTAAAAAGTGTGATGAGTTGCTGGCCCATACCTATTCTCATCTTTATGACATTCAGACTGTTGGTTTGCGTTTCTTCACAGTCTATGGTCCTTGGGCAAGACCTGACATGATGATGTGGATCTTTACTGAAGCCATTCATTTTGGTTTACCTCTCCGTTTGTTTGGTGAAGGTAAATTGGAAAGAAGTTTCACCGATGTAAGCGACATCGTAGCTGGAGTCAATGCTTCTTGTTTCAAAGAAGGTTTGGACCAATACGAAGTATTCAATCTGGGCAATGACAAAAAAGAGGTAGTCCTGAGAGTCGTTGAAATGATGGAAGAAGCACTCGGTAAAAAGGCCAATCGAAAGCTAGAACCACCACAACCTGGTGACATGCAAGCCACCTGGGCCAATGTGGATTATGCCAGAGAAAAACTAGGCTTCGAACCCAAAACGTCCTTTGGCAAATGCCTCGAGACATTCGTCGCCTGGTATCTCGAACACCCGCAATTGGCTACTCTCATCAAAGAGTGGCGTCATCAATAGTGCTTCTTCAGTTCTTCTTCGAAAGGCGCATATTCGGGCAATGCTTCGAGGGCTAACTCCACAAAGCTAGATCCTGTCGTATGGACGTGAATGTCACCTGTGCCAAATATCTTGTTGAACAAACCTTCGTGGGCTCGAATGAAATCAATATGGCGATAACAAACTGTTTTTCTTGCCTTCCAGAAAAGTCCCCAGTCCATGGCCACTCGTAGCTTCTCTACATGGTAACGAATGACCTGTACTTGATAATAAGAGAGTATGGTAAAAGATCCAATTACCGTCAGAGCCACCATTGCTGCGAGGAAGAACATTTCGGTGGCACAGACCAAACCACCAAACATTGCACCCAAGAACAAAGAACCAATGAACCTGCCTATGAGCAGCTGAGTGACATGGGGTTTGCCAGAAAGAGAGGCTTCAACTTCGTGAACGACATCTGGCGACAATGAAGCAGTCACCTCTCTGTCGCCTGCTGGGGCCGCAATGATTTCATCGAGACCATTTAGTATCTTCTCAGCACCTTCAATGAAACCGATGGCGAAACTGTTGGAGCGCACAATGGGTTGTTGTCCAGGTTGAGGTTGTTCGCCTGGTTGCTGTCCAGCGCCCATCAATATCTCACCAGAAATGTCGATGATGAATGAAGCCATGGGAGTACCCAAATGGTAGTGGGCCTGCAAACCTTTCACACAGCGATAAGGGACAAAAACACGTTCGCGGAAAATGACCCCGTGGCCACCCATTAAATGTTCAGAACAGAGATGGAGGCGGCAATAGCCTGTAGCTAATCTATTCCACCAAATGAAAAAGGCCAGGAGTAGGGCAAAACAGACCCCACCAATAATTGGCACAGTTGTGATGACAAACATGGATAGTTTCTCTTCTGCTGCAATGGCCCAGAATGCAGCCAAAGCACCTGCAAAGAGAAAGCCGAAGAAGAAAAAGGAAATGAGTGTTCCAGGTGCTCGCATGAACTCGTTAAAAGTCCACTTGGGAATAATGGGCACGAGAGCTTTTTCCAAATGTAAGCCAACTTTGCCAAGGACATGTTCCTCAAAATCGTCACTGTCGACCATATGTGACATATTGAGTACTTCGGCAGAGCCAATGGTCGTTATCCTGACAGTAACTGTACCCAGCAACCAGTCGTAAGGATTACGCAAAAACGTAATGGAGGTGACTTTGTCGAAGGAAAACTCTTTCCGCTTTTTGACGATGAACTCAAAATTTTCAAAAACGGAATCTTCTCCAATGTGATAGGTCGTCATTGCAGCTCTGATCCAGAGACTACAAGCTGAAAGGGCTGCCAAGCCGCCCAAGATGGCAATTGTGGCAATGCCAATACCAATGGCTGCACCAGCTTCACCTATAATGAGACCTATGAGAGCACCAATGACAGCTAGGAGGACACCAAAAGCAAATGTCGTGACGGCAGGCATGAGTGCACGACTCAGTTTCTGTTTGAAGTCTCCAGTCCACTCTCGGTCGCCAGTAAAGGCATCTTCACCTTTTGGTTGTTCAATTTTCTTTTTGACTTCACCTGAGACAGTCTCTTCTTCTGGGCTGCTCTCTTCTTTGGCAGTAACTCTTACTGACTCTTCTTTGGCTTTACGAGCTCGTGTCTCTTCAACGGCTGCGTCTATGCCTTCTGTCATTCTCTTACCCTGTGAGAGGTAAGCAAAAGTAATCTCTTTGCCAGCTCCCTGGCAGCTCACCTTCACGTCCCAAAAACCAAATATGCGACCAATGAGGGCTTGCTCGACCCGTGTGTCGGCAATGTTCTCTGCTGGAATGAAGGTACGCCTTTTTGTGAAGTATCCCTCTTCAAAATCCACACCATCACAATAGAGGCGATAACGACGGGAATAGAGATCGAGGTAACGAACTGCCAATACCAAAGCGGCAAAGACCAAACCAATGGTGCCAAAGATGGCTACAATAATCAAATCAGAGGATTTTGCTTTCACCAAAAACTCGCCCAAGAAAACGAGGGCCAAGATGATGTAACCAAAGAGGCGACCAACAATATCCACTATAATTCCAGGTGTTGCCACACGATGTTCTTGAATTGCATCGCCCAAAGCCATGCGAAAACCATTACGTCGCAAAGAGGTCAAGACGTGGTCAAGAGCTTTTAAAGGTTCTTTGAGATGGAACATGCGAATTTCGCAACCACCAGAACCAGCAGACTCGACACGAACTGTTCCCGTGCCCAGAAGAATGCGCTCAAAGAAAGGCAATTCATAAGCCACAAAAGTGACGTTACGAACAGCTAACTCACTAGTCGTATCAGAGAACAAGCCTCCAGTGCGGGCGATGAACCTGTCACCCTTGAGTGTGAAAACACTCTTCTTGAATCTGGCCTCCAAGTGTAGCCAATTGAGGAAAATGATGCCTATGGCACAAGCTAGGATCACAAGTGAAACCAATGCAGCCTCAGCCATCAAAAAGACGACAGAAAAGAAACCACTGACCAATATGATCCAAATGGATGAATAAGCCAAGGGGTACCAAACGGCGGCAGTTCTATCGGGTCTTATCTCAATATCTACTACAGCCCCATCATGGGGCTGTTCATTTGTTTCCATTGGAAAACCTCCTAAGGTCACTGTACGGCCCTTCGGTATGAGGTCGCAACGCCTTTTGCTGCAAAGTTGCGTGGTACAATGAGCGCGGAGGTAATATGTGGCTTTTAATTGAAGGTAAGGATTGTTCGGCACCTTTGGCTATCCCTCTTCTAGAAGGAGAGACCGTCATCGGTCGCGCAAAAGATTGCAACATAGTCATCGCAGACATTGAGGTTTCCTCCCATCACCTCAAAATCAGTCGCCTAGGCCAAACTGTTTCTTTCAAGGACTTGGACAGTTCTATGGGAAGCAAGCTCAACGGCAGTCTCTGTGACAGTGCCATTTTGTCTCCAGGAGACGTGCTGACCGTCAACAAAACGACAATATCTTATCTCGTTGAAGCACCCAAAGCAGTTGAATTGACGGCACAGGGAACACAAGAAACCGCGCCCGTTGACTGGCAACCCTTCAAATCATTCATGGAGCGTCTACGTCGTGTCACCGATCCCAAAGAGCTCCTCGAGCGTCTCCTTTTGGGACTAGTTGATTTACTTCATATGGAGCGAGGATATGTTCTGCTCACAGACAAAAAGGCAGCCAATCCCGTTGCCGTTGCCTCCCATCAACTAGCTGACACTGAAGAGTTCATAACCATCTCTGCCACGGTTTACCGCCAAGCTTTGGACAAACAAGAAGCAATCTATGTCTTGGACACATTAAAAGACAGTTGGTATCTTTCTGCATGTAACCAATCTTTGGCAGATTCTCCCCGCTCCATAGCTTGTGCTCCCCTCTCCTCTGGCTCTTCCACTTTTGGTGTCATTTACCTTGATGGCGCTCGAGGCGAGGCAAACATAGATCAAAACCATTGCACTCTCTTTGAGACAATGACTGGTTTAGCCTCAGAATTACTCTCAGCAGCTCGCACCCGTTCTAGCCTCCTTGCGGCCAAGGGGCGCATCTCCGCCCTCTCTACTCTCACTTGGGATGATGGTGAGCAATTCGTTATGGGGCAGGGTGATTACGCCAAAGAGCTACAAGAACACATCAAAATGGCTGCCGCCCAAGACGTTTCAGTCATGATCACTGGCGAAACGGGCACAGGCAAAGAAATGGTTGCCCGTGCTCTACACAGAATGTCACCTCGTCGAGAGGGCCCCTTTGTGGCAGTCAACTGCGCGGCACTACCTTCTGAAATCATTGAAGCAGAACTTTTTGGTGCAGAAAAAGGAGCATATACAGGAGCCACAGAACGAAGAGTTGGTCGTTTTGAGATTGCATCGACTGGCACATTGTTCCTCGACGAAATAGGTGAATTGCCTCTAGACGTACAAGTAAAACTACTTCGCTCATTGCAAGAGCGCACCATCACGCGTCTTGGTGGTTCTCATCCCATTGCCGTAGATTTTCGCCTCGTCTGTGCAACGAATGTGGATTTAGAAAAAGCAGTACAGGAAGGACTCTTCCGCCAGGACTTCTATTATCGAGTCAACGTCTTCCGACTGAGCTTGCAGCCACTGCGTAACAGGCGAGAAGACATCAAATCTCTGGCCCTCCATTTCCTGCGAAGTTCATCCATTCGTTTTGGCCGCAAGTTAAAGGGATTTAGCGAAGAGGCTCTAAAAGCTCTCACTGATTATCCATGGCCTGGCAATATACGTGAGCTCAAAAACGCCATTGAAAGAGCAGTTGTCGTTGAACGACAAGAAGAAGTGCAAGCATCTTCATTGCCTGTATTCATAGGTGACAAATCTCCGGGCTCTATAAAAGACGAGTTTTTGTCATCCTTGCCCAGGGAGTATGAAGCTGCCCGTGAATACTTCGAGCGAGCTTTCCTCGAACGAAGTTTGGAAGCCAACAAAGGAAATGTGACAGCTGTTGCTCGCGAAACTGGAATGACAAGACCAGCAGTCTACCGTCGCCTACAGAAATTGGGAATTTCACCCAAGGATTGAGGAACGTTTCTTGCAGGATGATTGAGTGGGAGGTGTGCGATGAAAAAATCCAAAGGACTCGGTTTGGTTGAGATAGTCATCGTTGCTGTCATCCTCTCCATTACAGTCATCAGTTACCTCTCGCTCACATCGGGAGAAACTCGCTGGACGCGCCAAGTAAATGATAGAGCCAGGGCATTGGCCATTGCTGCCAATATACTCGCTTATTATGATTGTGCTTCGCGAGCCCCCCTTCATCCCGGTGGTGCTGCCACTCCCCAAGACAAAGACTCTCTCTTTCCTGAAGACGAAGAAGAGGTCACTTGTATGACCTACGACGCAGATACTTTTCTCTCTAGCAGCCTTGGTAAAGCAGCCTGTAGCGACAATCTAGGTTTGTGGTTGAAAGACAAAAGGGGCTGTGTCGAAATCTGGTTCACAAAACACCCCAAAGACGAGGCGGGCTTAAGAGTAGATTACGCTATTGGACGCCTGCGTTCAGTCATTACTTGGCACAACAAAGAGGGGGAAAAATGGGTACAACTCATAAAAATCTATCCTCTCTAAACAAACGAGGTATCATCTTACCCATCGTCTTGGGCCTCATTATGCTCGTCGTTCTCTCAGCTATGCTCATTTCAGGCTTTGGTACGAACACTCGCCGCCTACTCATCGGAGCACAAGGTGCTAACTTGGCCCGCTTGGCTGCTGACTCGGCCATCAATGAGGCAAAAGCTTTCTGTCTAAGTCAAACAGCGCTCTCACCAACTGATTGGGAACCCTTTTTCCAGGGACTACTGCCCAACCCAAAAAACAAACCTGAGGAATTCGAATTCATTCCATCTGTAACGACCAAGTCATTCTCAGCTCTGGGTGTTACCCTCTCAAAGGTGAAGGTGAAGAAGCTACACCTGACGACCATTCACTCTCGTGCTCAAGGTTTGGTCTCCTTAGTCGTGGAAGCCAAGTGGCAAGACAAAAAACTTACTCGTCGCGTCACACGGACCCTTTATCAGCCATACACTCCTCGACGGCGCAAACGCCCTCATCAAAACAAAGCGCAGATGACCATTCGCTTTTTACCAGGCCATCTCTGTGCAGGTGAGGAGGGAGAGAGCTCATGAAAGGCAGGAGAAGAGGCATCACTGCTTTGGAGAG
>CAZXTJ010000050.1:0-22124 GCA_964643655.1 uncultured bacterium | reverse complement strand
GTCTATATGATAGAGACAATCTCTCTTTCATTCTCGTCCGTGACGAAGAGGGTGGCAGTCTCATGGCCAATGGATATGCTCGTGTCGCCGAGACTCTTGGCGTATGTTGTGGAACAACGGGCGGTGGCACAACCAAACTCGTAACTGGTGTTGCCTCTGCTTACATGGACTCTGTTCCACTGCTGGCGATGACAGGACAAATCGAAACATCCAAATTTGGTCGTGGTGCTTTTCAAGAATCAACGGCAGAGGGCCGCTCTTTGGACGCTGTTGGTCTTTTCAAAGGACACACAAAGTACTCTTCTCTCGTCTTTCAACCCACAACAATGGCACGGAAGGCACGCAAAGCCATTCGCGCTGCTCTATCTGGACGCCCTGGACCTGTCCATTTGAACATCCCCTTTGACGTGCAAAATGAGCCTTTGGAAAAAGAGAGACAGTATCCCCAACAAGCTTACCGACCCTCCAATGATCTCTTTGACAGAGATGGAGTTAAAAAGGCCGTAAAATTGTTGTCAAAATCGGAAAAGGTGGCCCTCATCGCTGGTGCAGGCATGCTATCCCAAAAAGGTGGTTTGGCCATCAAAGCTTTTGCCACTGAACTTGGAATTCCAGTAGTTACTTCTCTCAAAGGTAAAGGCGCTATAGACGAGAGATTGCCATTCTGTTTCGGCTGCCATGGTTTGGTAGGCACTCCTGCTGCTCACAGACTCTTGCGTTCAGGTATAGAGGTGTTGATTGCCTGTGGTACGAGTTTTAATGAGTTTTCCACAGATGCCTGGGACAATGCCATTTCACCAAGCAAAGGGCTCATTCAAATCGACATCGACAGCGAAGAGATTGGTAAGAACCACCCAGTGGAGGTTGGCATAGTAGGTGATGGTGCTCGAGTTTTGACAGAGCTGATTTTCGAGGCAAGGCGTCAAAAACTCGATAAAAAATACTCACTGAAACAACTCAACACATTGAAAAGCCTTTATGGTGGGATGTTTCACCTACCAGACAAAATAGCAGCAACTTGCAATCACATTCTCCCTCAACGAGTCATGGCCGAGCTACGTGAAGCTTTACCAGACAATGCCATTGTCATAGGAGATTCTGGTAACAACTGTGCGTTTGCACTTCACTACTTCCCATGTCACCGCACTGGCGGCTTTTTGACAGGCATGGGTTTGGGTACGATGGGTTACGCTGCAGGAGCTGCTGTTGGAGCACAAGTTGCTGCAGGAACCACTCCTGTCGTGGCCATCTGTGGTGATGGGGCATTTGTCATGCATATGAATGAAGTCGCAACAGCTGTTCAATATCAGATTCCCGTTATCTGGTTAGTGCTCAATGATGCCCGCCTGGGAATGGTCTATTGTGCCCAAAAATTTAAAATGAACAATCGAATTATTGGTTCCACATACTCTCAGCTTCCATTAGCCAAGTTGGCAAGAGACATGGGTGCCATGGGTATCTCCGTGAAATCGCCTGGCAGAGTAAAACAAGCTGTCAGGAAAGCCTTGAGAGCCAAAGAACCAACGGTCATCGAAGTCCTCATTGACAGGAATGAAGTGCCACCTATGGCTGCCCGATTGGGAAAGGCCTCCTGAGTGACAATCATCTCACCACCATTGTTCCGAAAGGCTCCCGTCTGCTACACCGACTATAACAAAATCAAAAAATGCGGAAAATGGAGTCTTTTCGACGTGGCACAAATCGGTATTAGGACCAAAATCCAATTCTTGGTGATTATGGTCATCCTCCTTCCTGCTCTGGCAATAGGGACTTACCTTTACGTCGATACGGAAACCATTCTTGCCAATCAAGTTCTAGCCAAACAAGAAGGACTCTTCATCCAAGTCACAGAACGTGTCAATCAGCTGTTCATCGGTTGCCGCAACGATCTCAATCATTTGGCCTCTTTGCCTCTCATCGTGGATTATTGCCTCAATAAACGTTATGGCTTGAATGAAGAAGCCCTTGTCGTTCGCACTCAATTGGAAGAGCTTTTTGGCAAAATGCTGGCAGGAAACAAAGCTTACCACTCAGTCTCATTCCGTTCCCCCGATGGAACGAATCATCTCATAGTTGCCAATTCGCAAGCAGACGACCATGAGCTTTCCATTTGCATGAGTTCAGAAACGACCTATTCTGCTGAAGGAATTCGTTTCATAGAAAACTTTCACGACAAACTGCCCGTTTACGCTTATGAAGCGAAAGTTCTCAATCCATCAGAGAAAAACTTGTTAGCCATTGTCACAATCATCATTCGTCCCAAAGCAGTGACAGACGTTATACGCAGTGCTTCGGCAGCACTTCGCGGGGGTAGCTATGGCCTTGTCAGCAGCGACAAAAGGGTGATTTTCGGTCAACAAACAAACTCTCTGAAAAAACCAATTTCGGCTTATCGATATGAACTGACAAATGGTTGGGCCGCAACTTTAGACGTTGACTATGCCTACCTCATGGCCCCTTTGGGGAATTTTCGTCGTCGAGCACTGCTCTACTTAGCTATTGCACTAGTTGTTGGCTTGGTTTTGTCTGCTATGGGGGCGAAACGAATTACAGATCCCTTGGTGAAAATGGGACTGATAAGCACACGCATTGCCAAAGGTGACTTTGAACCACCAAGCCACGCCAATTCCTCCATGGACTATGAGGTGCAGCAGCTGTGGGAAAACATGCACGACATGGCTGCTTCCTTGATGGACTACAAAGATAGAATCGAAGCTTATATTAGTGAACTGAAAACAACACAAAACCAGTTGGTCCATGCGGAAAAGTTATCTGCCCTAGGATTATTGGTGGCTGGTGTTGCCCACGAATTGAACAATCCCATGTCAGGACTGGTATCTTCAGCACGTGTCATAGAAAAGTCCCTGACCAGGGATGAACCCAATATGGGAATGGCCACGAAACACACGGGATTGATTTTACTTCATTTGCAGCATATGCAGGGTATCGTCCGCGCTCTTCACGATTATTCCCGTTATTCAGAAACACAACCGACAATGACGCTAGACTTGAACAACATAATCTCTGATGCTCTTTTAATTATCCAACACCAAACGAAGAGACGAAAGTTCGAAAGTGAACTTTCGGCCACAAAACCTATTGCTGGTGACCCTGTTAGTCTAAAACAAGTAGTGGTCAATCTAATCGTAAATGCAGCCGAAGCGACAGAACCTGGAGAGGCTGTATCTGTGCGTTGCTGGGATGACACTTTCTTGGAAGATGACATCTATTTCACAGGTTATTCTCGTCGGAGACGTAATGACAATTCGGAACAAGCATTTTACCGTCAAAGACTACTTGATGGTGTTTTACGACGGACTAAAGCAGAAGGCGTAGAACCTGGCGCTCCCTGTGTTTGTATGTCTGTTTTTGATGAGGGAGAGGGGATTGAGCCCGATGTGTTCTTGCGCATCTTCGATCCATTTTTCACCACCAAACCAGAGGGACAAGGCACTGGACTTGGTTTGTCGGTAGTACTCGGCATAGTCGAGAGTCATCGCGGAGTCATTAGAGTTGATAGTCACAAAGACAAAGGCACTACATTTATCCTTAAATTTCCCGTCGTCCTTGAACAAGGAGGAGAGCCATCGTGACAACAGGCACGGAGATTTCAGTACTTGTCGTCGAAGATGATAGATTTCAGATAGAGGGAATTGTCGACAATCTTTCCTTGGAAGGATTCAAAGTATTTGGTGCACGTAGTGCCCAAGAAGCCATTTGTTTGCTACAAGAAGCTGCAGGACGAATTGATTTGGGATTGCTCGATATAGATCTCTCAGGAGAAATGAATGGCATTGATCTCCTCCAACACATTCGCCTCGAATGGCCAGATATGCAAGTGGTCATCCTCAGTGGAAAAGCAACTCTGGATCATGCTGTCCAAGCTCTCAATCATGGTGCCTTCAGTTTTCTCTACAAACCCTGCGATCCCGAGTATTTGATGTCCACATTGCGCCAGGCACATGACCGTCGTCAGCTCGTTGAACAAAATGCACATCTGCTGCGAGAACTGGCTCACACTCGAAATGCCCTGTTGGTTGGTGAAGCTGTTTCCATTCCAGGTGGAAAAGTCCTCAAAAATAGAACGACGGCTGGCAGATTAGTCCATGAAGTATCCAATCAACTGATGATTCTCCTCAATGGTGCAGAGAGGGCATCGGAAAGAGAACAGTATTCAGAGGAGACTCGAAAAGAGTTCAGTAAGCTAGCTGCTGTTGCCAATCGGGCAACAGAGATCATCAAGTTGGCGAGAAGGCGACTGAGCGAAATCGAAACAGAACCAATGGATATATTGGATCTTTCAGCCACTGTGGAGACAGTTCTCGAGCAAATGAACTGTCTTCTCGAGAGTCATGGCATCAAAACAAAGATGGAAACAACTGTTAGCGAAAGCCCCATATTTGGCTGCAGGCTTCGCTTGGAGCAAGTATTCGTAAACCTCATCCTAAATGCCATAGAAGCCATGCCCAAGGGTGGCACCTTGGAAGTAACAATCAAACATTCTCTGCTGAGCAATAGTAGAGATGAGATAGTGGTCACCATTGAGGACAGCGGACCTGGCATTGCTCCAAACAAATGGAAAACTGTATTTGATAGAAACTCATCTGGTAAAGCTGAAGGCCGAGGACTTGGTTTGTATTTGGCACGTTCCATTGTTTGCCATCATGCTGGTACCATAGCAGTGGCCAATGGTGCCAAAGGAGGAGCACGTTTCGAATTGCGTTTTCCAGTTAGGACAGCCAAAGTTGGGGAAAGGAGAGTCCATTGAAGGCAGAGAATAGCGACTATGGAACACCACGTATTCTTGTCGTCGATGATGAAGAGAACGTTGGACTCTCTCTGCTCGACAATCTGCAGTTAGAAGGATTGTCAGCCGTGCTGGCCACGACAGCCCATCAAGCCATGGAATTGCTCGATGAAACGCCAATTGATCTGGCTATTCTGGACCTCTTCATGCCCGAGCTCTCGGGCATTGAACTTGGTCAACGACTACGAGAAAACAAACCTGATTTGGCACTGGTAATTCTCACTGGTCATCCATCTGTAGATAGTTGTCGCGACAGTTTTCTTGCTGGTGCTACCAATTTCATAGTGAAGGGCGAACCCATAGAAAGACTACTCAAAGTAATTGTTGAAGCACTTTATCCCATTAGCAGCGACACAACACTGGCAATACACGCTCAACGTTTGGGTCTACCGACGAACAGACTAGAACATCGATTATTAGAGCCACTCACACGACCACTTGAATCTTATAAACAACTAGCCATCGAGTATTATTTGACCAACTTGGCTACACTCTGTGAGTTCTGCCCACATGCCATGGCCTCTATGGCTGGCTGTTCCATAGCTAGCATGTATCGACTAATGTCCAAATATAAGCTACCAACACCACGTAACACGCCACTAAAGCAGTTGGACGCTTGAATTCACAAGTATTTGTCTAAAATCACCACTGCAGTGCTATACTTTCTCTGATATGGTCAAGAAACGGCGAGATTCTGATCTAAGCCGCTTAGGCAAACGATCTTGGGTCAAAGAACAATTAGAAGGTGGCCCTGAACGTGACGATTCTGTCGTGACGGGATATTCTGGCGTTCCCTCTACTGGAATTGAAGAACTAAAACGGATGGTGACGCAGAATCCAGATAATGTGGACATGAAAGACATGCTTGCTTTCATGCTTTATTCCAACAACAGACTCGACGAAGCCATTGAAGTATTCAAAGATTTGGTGGACCGTAATCACAATCCAGGAAACCAGCACCTTTATCTCGGCAATATTTATTACCGCAAGGGCCTCATTCAAATGGCGCTCGTCCATTGGGACAAAGTTCGCGAATGTGCGCCTGCTTCAGTGGAAGCTGCCAAAGCCAGAGAGAGGGCAGCCACTGTCAGACAGGGACTGTCCCTCAACCTAGACGACAAATGAGCTCATTTCCCCAGAGAAGCCAAAAAACCAAGCAATCCTGAACGGTTCATTGCCACTCGTTTTTGCAGATCTTCTTTCTGAGATTCAGCTTCAGAGAGTTTGTCAATGAGACCAGCGAGTTTGCTAGTCGCACCACTCAATCTCCCACAGAGCAGTGCCGTCAGATTTTTCAAAACAGCAGAATACGCAGGCAGGGCACTACCCTGCAACTTCTCGTAGGCTTCACGAGAAAGACTCCATAAACGTGCATTTTCTATTGCGGCACAGTCAGTACTCCGAGGAGCATCAGTGATGAGAGACATTTCGCCAAATACCTCTCCTGGTCCCAAGTCGGCTACGGTGAGATAAACTCCTTCTGCAGCTTCCCGACGAAGACGGACAACCCCCTCAACTACGAGGAAAAAGGCATTGCCTTCTTCACCTTCACTAAAGAGAAGTTCTCCTTCTCGGCAACAGACCTCTGTAAAAGCGGGAACTACCTGCTCTAACAGTTCATCGGAGATACCATAAAAGAGCTGACAGCAACGCAATGCTTCGAAGCTAATCTTAGCCATCATTGCCCCCTTGCCCTTCTGCTGAGCCTCCCCCAAGGGAACGCAAGAATCCCATCAAACCAGTCTTGCCTTTGGACAATTGAGCTTCCAGAGAATCCATGTCTTCTTCCGTTGATTCCAACTCGTCGAGCAATGTGGCAACTTCGCTCGTCATTGTGCTCAATCGATCACACAACAATGCAGCAATGTTGCGAACGATAGCTGTATAAACGGGCAAAGCACTCTGTTGTAACTCCTCAAATCGTTGTCGGCTCAATCTCCACAAATTCCCATTTTGTGTGAAGACACAGTTGGAGCTTCGTGGAGCATCGGAAATGAGTGACATTTCACCAAAGATCTCCCCTTCTCCCAACTGAGCGACGACCAACTTGTGTCCATCAGGCATGTTTTTCGTAATCTTGATAGTTCCATCACGAATGATGTAGAAGGCGTCTCCTGCAGCACCTTCATTGAAGACAACCTCTCCAATGCGGCAGGGAAGTTCTTCCACATTTGCAACGACTGTAGCAAATTGCTCATTGTCGAGATCGTGAAACAGGATACAGTTCCTGAGTGTTTCATCACTCATTTCCAAACCTCACTATTCTGGTGTAACCGTCATCGTGACGGAGCCAGAATGGCTGTTGAATTCAGGCGCATACATACACTGTATGGAAGCCATACCACTCTGATAACGTCCTACATGCACAACCCTGATTGGGTATTCGAATACATAAGTTCCTTTGTTGAGATAATCGATAAAGAAGTTCGTGGCCGTATCACCAGTGGCCTCATAATATCCCAAGCCATCTTGGTATTTATAGCGAGAGAGAACATTCGTAGGTTCTGTACCACTACCGCGATGATCCTTTAGATGGACGTATTCCATGGCCCTGTCCACACGAAGAACTATACGTACTTTGACCAAATCACCTGGATGAAGTTTTTGGCCTTTCACTTTCTCAATGACAGGACCTGTGGCAGTTTGCCTTTCTACGAACAGAGTCTTTTCCAACTGCAAGGGTGTCTTGTGTGGAGTGACTTTGCCCAAGTCTTCGAAGTACTGCCAGTGAACGGAACCCCAAGCAACACCTTCATCAACTTTTTTCATCGTAATGTTGCCCATATCAGCTTTCACTTCTGAGGCAGCAAAACGTTTTTCGTAATAACCAGTACCAGCCTCTACCTTGTCTGGCTTGACGAGCAAGTCACCAAGTTTGACTTGAACGAGTTCAGTGGAAGCCAGTAAATTCCTTCCTCGCATCAACAAGGCGTAAACTGCATCAGCAGTAGCTTTAGTCGTTTTCCAATGTTGCGTTTGTTTTTGCTTGAGTAGCCAAGTTTGGCAATCATCGACAGCCTTTTTATCTTTGGCAACTTCGTGGAAAAGCTCAATCATTACTGCCTGAGTTTCGATAGGAGCCCTATACCACCACCAGGAAACTTCGTCGTCCCAAGACATTCCCATTTCTTGTGAAACAGTAGCCTTTTCCCGAAGAGAACGAACAATCTTCTTCGGAGTCAAATGGTCTCCGAAACGTCCCAAGGCGATAGCCAAATGGCCTTGTGACATTTGTCCCTGAGACAACCAATATTCCTTGGCTTGTTGCAGGAAGAAGTTCAAAGCAGTTTGACAATGAGAAGCTACTTTTTGTTCAGAGAGGAAGAATGAGCGCCCATAGAGATACAAACAAACGGAAGAGCCCAAGTTGTTTTCTTTGAGCCTTTTATATTTGACAACATCATCGTAGCGTCTTTTCAACCAATTGTCACAATAGGTCAGACAGCGTTTCATTCTAGGAAAGCGCTCTTCCACCTCTAGATGTTTCAAACGACCAAAACCTGTCATCACATATAGAGTGATAAAACTGTTTTCTCTTCCACCGGGGAACCAAGGCCAAGCTCCAGAACCATGCTGCATGTCAGATAACTTTTTGATGGCACTTTTGGTTTCTCTGTTGAGTCGTTTGTGTTCAAAGAGAATGCCCACATTGTTTTTGGCCTGTTCTTCCGACTTGGCTTGCAATACCCAAGGCGTTTCTTTGAGCAGAGCGCTCTTCAAATCTTGGTTTTTCTGCAAATTGGATTTGAGAGCATCTGTACCTTTCCACTCGTTGAATACTTGCCTAATTCGCCTATCAGAATTAGCAATGTGACGTGCGATGGCATTGGCATAAAGTCGGTTGAACACTTGTTCCGAACACTCATGTGGGTATTCCATGAGATAAGGCAATGCCTGTACTGCATACCAAGCAGGATTGGAAACAGCCTGCACTGTAATAGCGTGATGAGCAAGTGTCTTGGATTTTTTGGAAGCCAACAATTTCTTGAATTTGAACTTTTTGGTTTTGGGTCCCCGAATGGGTAATGGAAGTGATTCCGTGACAAAGACTCGACCACTGAGCACTGGCAGGAAGTTCTCTTCACCATCACTGTGCCTTCCAGAAGATGCAACTACCTTATATGCAAGTGGTGGAGCCCCCACTGGTACCTTGAGCTTCCAAAAGAATGCCTTCGATTGACCAGCAGGAATGGCGAAACTCTTGTCTGTCTTTCGCAGACCAAGTTCACTATCATAGTTACGGTCAGTGACAGCGTCACGCAAAGTAAGCCGCACTTTGCCACGCTGTTCTTTCTCTGACATATTGACCACTTTGGCGCTGAAGTGCAGTTCATCCTTCTCGCGCAAGAATCTTGGTGCCGTTGGTCGAACCATGAGGTCTTTCCGTGTAACGGCATTGGCTCTCGTTATGCCAGATTCCAAACCTTTGCCATGGGCAAAACCGAGGAATGACCATTTGGTCAGAGTTTCTGGCGCTTCAAAAGAAATCGTAACAATACCATTACGATCGCAGAGCAAATGAGGCTTGAAGAATGCTGTCTCTGCCAGGTTTTTGCGAGCTGTCACGTTTGTCAGATCAGGTTCTGGCTCAGGAGAAGCCTGTGCTTTTGGAGATTTGTCTGGAGCTCCTCCGCCGCCCATGACTGCTCCATCCTCTTCAGCAGATAGAGACATTTCCATTCGCGGTCCACCAGGAGCTGGAGGTGGTGCACCGCCATAACTCATGGCTCTTGTTCCGCCTTTGGCCATAGGTGCGCGAGCACAGGTCACGGGCATGGCGGACTTGCGCATCAAACGTCGGCGACCAAACCTTTGCCAACCATAAGTAACGTCACCTGGGAAACGCCAATAAGAATATGATGATGTCCCTTTGTAAGTATTCCAATTGGATTTGAAGTTATTGAAACTCTGCACCCTGTTGACCGTCATCATGTTGGTGTTACTGTATTCGCGTCTGAAGTTCGAAGAGAAGGATGGCCAATGAAGGCGAGCAAAAGTATCTAGTGAAGTGTCATACATAGTGGCAACCATCTCAGCCGCACGCAGTTTGGCACTTTTACCTTTTAACTTGAGTACCCATTTCTCCTTCTGGTTGGGTTTGAGGGCTGAACGGAAAGTCTCGAAGGTAATGTCGAGCTCTTTGTTCGTCCAAGGAACAGACACATTCTGACTGCTCGTATATTGGCGATTTTCTCGAACATAAGTAAAGTGGACAGTAAAACCACCTCGGTACTTTTCTTTAACAGGAATCTGCAGGAAATATTGTGTTTTCCCAGTCTGTGTCCAGAACCGTTTTACCAGAGTGCCTCGATGTTCAATTTCAATGAAGGCACGACCACTTTTGTAACCAGTCCCCCACACTGCTTCCAAAGTAGAACCAACCTCAACATTGGTGCTTTTGAAGGTGAGTTGATTTGGTACTTTCACAGCAAACTTCGACGCTGTGGGAGAAAGAACCATAAAGGGCAAGAAAGCAACGACTTCATTTCCATATCTGTCTTTGGTAGTTAGCCTTGCTCGATAAACGCCAGCTTTTAGTTTGGCCTTCACAGATGCAGAGCCGCCGGATTTAGTGGCAAAGTTGAGACTTTTGACCTTTGTGCCATCTTTCCAGCTCTTCCAATTACTCGGATCACTATTCCTAGCTGAAGAACGACCGTAACGTCTGTAACCTTGATAAAGCAACTTGGCTGCTGGTTTATCTGGTTGTTTCAGCTGGTATATGTCCAACTTTCCAGAAGCAGACACTGGTTGTCCGTCTAGGGTAGTCGTACCAATATTGAAACCAACAGCTTTGTCTGTCGTGAGCCAATTCCCTGAAGAGAGGCTGGCTTCCATTGCTTTGTAACCCAAACGTACAGAAGTAGATCCAGTCCTGGTCTCGCCTGTTTGATCGATTACATCGACTTTGATAGAGAAATTAAAGGAAGGATCATTCTTTTTATCTACAGACTTGTCAGGTTTGGCTTCGAAGTTCAACTCGAATGAGCCATCAACTGAAGTTTTTGTAATACCGTGGGCAATCTCCTGTGTTTGACTCTGGGGAGGAGACCACCAGAAGTGACACCAATAGGGCCAACGAACCTGTCTTGTTACTCTGTACCTTACCTTGGCTCCATCAATGGGAGCACCTGTGTAAGATTTGGCCGTTCCTTTCACTTTCACTGACTTACCCAATTGTCCACCGTCTTTTGGTTTATCCAATGTGACGATGAATTTGGGACGTTTGTACTCTTCCACACGGAGTGAAGTAGAACCATGATATGGAGATGACTGTAGGGTCATCCTTCCTGTGAGAACACCTGATGGTGCCTTGAAAGTACCGCTAAAAGAGCCAAACTCGTTAGCAGTTACTTTCTTGTCAGCAACTTTCTGGTGATTACGATCATAGAAAGTTACAGTGAGCGGCACATTGGCTTTGACTGCGTATCTATCTCTTTCAGGGTCTACATCGTAAACGACACCTTTGAAGTGAATCTTCTGACCTGGGCGGTAGATAGCCCTATCAGTAAAGAAAGAAACTTGAGAGCGCCCTTGTCTTCGGCCACGTTTGTGACTATAGGCAGTCCAAGATTGAGTTGAGCGATGGCCATCTTTGTGAGCCACAACGAGCAATCCTCGTTTATGACCTGTAAATTGGTACCAGCCGCGCTCATCGCTAATCTTTCTTGCACCGACTTGCCACTGACGTCCTCCCTGTCTGTATCCAACCACATCGGCACCAACAATGGGCTCGCCAGTTGTGGAATCGAGGACAAAACCTTCGATGTGACCATTACGAGTACGAGTGATGAGCGTAATGTTACTCACCCAAAGACTAGTGGCATGAAGAGAGTTCTTAATGGAGTGTTGTCGACGAGTAGAAAAATCAGGTCGCCAACTGGCAATAATTCTGTAGAAGCCCTTTTCGAGCTTGGGTAGCTTTTTGATTACAGTTTGGGAACGATAATCATTTGTTGGGTCAAGAGACACTTTCCAGGAATGTACTGGCCGTTCTCTGCCCAGTAGCTTCAGCATGTTCTTTTCGTTGAAGTTGTCTGGAGCGTGCGTATAACGATCTCGTAAGAAATGATCCCAGCGATCTCTGTAGACTCGCAAGTGAACTTCTGTAATGTTCTTGTATTGAATGGCCACGGTCCCTGTTCCAGGACGAACCGTTCGTTCACAAGTAACAGAAAGTGACTTCATCTTGATTTCATTGATAACAGCTAGGCAGTTCTTTGCTCCGATGGAACCATTGTGGAGTGAAGCGCCAGCATTAGCTATCTTGATAGCCTTCACGAAATCGTTCTTTTGTTTGTGAACGAGAGCTCGTTTCCAATACGCCATAGTAACGACAGGAGAGGCAGCTTGTTGTTCACAGAGTGTTTTTAGAGCTTCTAAATATCTATCGTCTTTATTGCCACCAATGGACTTGTTGCGAAGGAATTGGAAGCGTCTCAGCTCTGTGTCTACCAAAGCATCAGAATTCCCTTCTTCTTCATGGAAGTTGAGCAATGCTTGATAAACACTGATGGCTTTTACAAGTGGCGATTCTTTGTCACCTGTATCAGGTTTGAAATTGATGAACTTTCTCGTGTCAGCAAAAACTCCGCTATTACAGTCCATTTCATAAGCATCAAAAGACTTGGAACCAGGCTGTTCACCAGACTCGTAAAAGTTGAGAGCTTCATGACCAATGAAATCAAGCAAAGTGAATCGAATATTCTCTTTTGCTCCACCAGCTTCGAGGAAAGGTTTCCACAAAGATAGTTTCATTCTACCAAGCCATTTTTTGGGTTTTAGCGCATTTTCGTAATGGTAACCAATTCGCTTGAACAGTCGGGGAAGATCCCAAGTATCAAAGTCTTTATCATCGAGACCTTTGGTCGCTGCCCTGTTTTTGAAACGCCACCTATTACTCTGATAATAATGCCAATACCAAGTGGCTAGAACAGTATGTAACAAGGGGCGCACACGTTTGTTGGCTTTGCCAATTTCTTTTTCCGCCAACAAAATGCGCTCTTTGGTCACATTACCCGAGGTTTGAGCTTTTCTCGTCCATCGTGCCGTAAGAGCGCGAAGGAGCCAGGGGTAGTCCTTTTTTGCTTTTGCCGTAAGAACAAGAGTGTCCAGATGTTTGATGGCAGTTTTGGGAAGTCCCTCATTGTCAGCTTTTTTCACCTGCTGCCACAAAGCCTCCATGGCACTTGCTGCATGAACCTTCGATGTACTCGCAAAAAACAAGCTGGCAAAGAGTAAGAAAGAAATCAGGCCCAAACGTTCTCGCGTCATGACGTCACCCCACTATTCATATAAAAACTACTTCAGTTAGAACGGAGACGGTTCCCACTGCCACCTTATTAGAAAAAGAAGGAGGGGCGAAAGGGTTAGCTTCTCATTTTATGAGACGAAGAGAGATCTTCCTCAACGAAACCCGGCCTTCACGCAGAGGGCGATAAACCGACCAAAGCCTTAACACCAGACGGTTTCGGGCTCTGAATGCATCAACAGGAAGGTTTTGCACCAAGGTTTGACTAGCACCTTGACGACAATCAAATAGAACTATGGTAGGTAAGGAATTAAGTTTGATTTTCAGGGCCAAAGGCTCCAAGAGCTCTTTGGTTTCCAAGAGCAATTGACAAGCTTTGAGGTTCTCTGCCCTGGGGATATGACAGTGCGCTTCAAAGACGGAGTTGTGCTCGAGAGTTAGCTCTAGTGGGTTGTTTCTCCTTTTGAGAACAAGTTCCTTGGCAGTCCCGTTATACTTATCAACAGCTCTTTCCCATTGACCAAGGTATGTTGCAGCTGGAATGGACAAGTTCACTCCACTTTGGCGGGCAAAAAACTGATAACAGTGGAGACTCTGAATTCTCTCGTGAAAAGCTGCCCTCAAGTCCAAGGGCACAATCTCGGTAGACAGGACAAGTGGTGCCAGCCCAGCTGCCTCATCATAGAGTGGCAAAATGGCACTATCCTTGAGTCGAGAAGTCAAAATCTGCTCATATTGTGTATTTTCTTTTCCATCCATCAACGAAGCAACGAGATCTTGCACTAGTCCTGCTGGTTGAAATGCCCCCATGTCTTTTGTCAATTTGGCTGTTAACGAAGTGAGCAGTGCTGAAACGGGAATATGCCGTCTTTCGCCATCGGGTAAAGTGCTATCAATCGTTATCTCTCTCGCTTGCCTATAGTCCTCTGGTAAGAGTACTTTTCGCTCACCTTCATACTGCTGCGTAATCAGTGCAGCTTCGTGGCCATTTTCATAAAGCAACCTGACTTTGTCATCACCTCTCACCGTTGGTTTCCATGTTAGTTGCAGACGCTCTTCCATTCTTTGGGCAGCTAGTTTTTCTATGGAATAAACGATTGTGGAAACGGTCGTATACTCAGTCGCTTCACCAGAGGGGAACATTATGCGAAAGGAGTATTTCTTCCCTTCAACGAGACTGCGCACCGTCAGGGTATGAGAGGTTGTCGAACTTGCCTTCCCACTGACTTCACGAAAATAGGGAGCCCCTAAACCAACTCTTGAAACGTAAGGATTGGTCGATTGCCAACTAACAGTGAAACTCGTAGCTGCAGGTTCTATCTTCAAATTTTGCACATCATAAGTCTCTGACTGACCCAAAAATACAAAAAGAAGCATTAATACAAAGGCAGCGAGAGCAACGTAAAAAGGTTTCTTGTCAAATCCTGTCTCTGAACCAACGTTGGTGGATTTCTTTTTATTCGGTCTCAGTCTGGCCTTCCAAATTCGCGATTCCTTCAATTCACCACGACCACGAAAGCCTCGTAACTTCTCCAATGCTCTTCCCATTGCTTGTCCGTTTTTAAAACGGCGTGAAGCTTCTTTGGCCGAACATGTGGCCAAAAAGCTATCCCAAGCAGGAGAGATATCATCAACATATTCTGTCACCTTGGGCAGCTCTTCTTTTTTGATCGCCAAATAAAGCTCAGTGAAATTGTCACCTTTGAAAGGCACGTCACCCGTTAGCAATTCAAATGCAATGATTCCCAATTGATAAATGTCACTGCGGTGATCGATTGGATCACCCAAGGCTTGCTCTGGAGAAAGGTAAAATGGACTGCCCAGTACCAATCCTGAGGCTGTCAACTGTGTGCGGTTCAGGTCTTTTACGAGGCCAAAGTCCGTCAAGACGTAACGATTGCCTGGAGCAACGAGAATATTGCTTGGTTTTAAATCTCGATGAATGATGCCCAGCTCATGCATATGTTGGAAAGCACTGGCCATTTGCTCGAGCACATCCATGACCGTACCCTCGTCGAGTCGTTTTTGCTCTTTCATGACCTGGTCGAGATCAGGTCCATCAATGAGCTCCATGGCGTAATAACTGCCGCCACCTTCAAGTGTTCCAGGACGGTAGAGTTTGATGATATTGGGATGATTGAGCTTCAAAGAGGCCATGAACTCACGCATGAAACGTTCGTTCCGCTGTGTGTCCAAGGAAGTATCATGGACTTTGATGGCAACGTCTCGTTTTTCTTCCAAGTCGTGAGCCAAGAAAACGACGGCCATACCGCCAGCTCCCAGAAGCTTGCGGATTTCAAAGCGATTGTCGAGAACGGTCCCGACGAGCTCTTTCATCACCGCAATCTACCCCTCGAGGAGCTCTTTGGCACCATCTAACAATTGTTGAGCCATGACAGGCTTGCGAAAGGCTAGATGGGCACCAGCTTTTTGGGCCAAGGAAAGACAATCTTCTGGCTGTAGGTGCTGTCCTCCGCCTGAGACTGCAATAATCTTTAGTTCAGGTTTGAGACCAAGTAGCTCTTTGATAGTCTCTACACCCGTCTTTTCTGGTAGCAGAATGTCCACTACTGCTAAATCTGGAGCAAACTGTGAGAAACCACGAATAGCCATTTTTCCATCTCGAGCAACATTGACTTGATAACCGTCACGTTCGAAGATGGCTCTGAAGCCTTGTCTGATAGACTCTTCATCCTCAATGATGAGTACTCGAGCCCGCGTGCCATTTGCTGTCTTCATCTTTGCTTGCCCTCCAAGTACATCATACCCCACATTGCGATTAATGGCACTGCCGCGTTAACATCCTTGCTAACAGACTACAGTTATATAGAGGAGGTTGTCTTCATGACGTTCCGGCATCAGACCATTTTTATAATGCTTTTCCTATCAATCTCGCTCCTTGCTGGTTGTGGTCGCCAACCTATGAGCAATGAAGAGATGAATGAAATAGCGAAACGTTTGGACGAAAGACTCTATCCCAAATTATCAGGGCTCATTCAGCAAGAATTCGTTCGTTTGCGTAAAGAACTGAAGACAGCAGACAAAACTTTAGTTAGCAAACCAATAATCACTCCAACTACTCCGCCCAAAGCCACGAGCACTCCAGTGCCAACGAAAAAAGAAAAGCCCATCCTTGCCATTCAAGGCGGCACTCATATGGAATTGGCTCAGTTTGAAGACATCTACCGTCACAAGACAAAAATATCACCACAACCACAGTGGAAAAATCTCACTCGTCGTCAAATCTTCGACAGTGTAGTCAACGTAGAGTTGCTGGCTTCTCACGCAGCCACTTTGCGCCTGCAAGAGCAACAAGCATTCCAGCACTGGGCTGGAACAGCATTGTCCAATGAAGTTATCAACTTACTGTTTGGAGATGCTGAAAAAGCACAACCACCAATTGATGAAAAGCAATTGCGGGAACATTATGAGCAAACAAAAGCACTCTACAAAACTCAGCCTTACATCACTGCATACACCATTGAAGTTGCCACACTGAAAGAGGCAGAGGAACTGCGCAAAGAGTTACAAGCCAAACCAGAGCAGTTCAGTGAAGTCGCCCAAAAACGCTCTCTCCATCTTGCTTCAAAAAGAATTGGCGGCAAAATGGATCGCATCTATCCAGGCATTTTGCCGAAAGCCCTTTATCAGAAGCTTCAGGGAGCCAAGCTGAATGACATATTGCCACCTGAGAAAACACAAGATGGCAAGTTCGCACTATATAAAGTCACAGCTAAACATGCTGCTGCAACGAGCCCATTCGAAATTGTGAAAGGCCAAGTTCTTCGTTGGGTACGAGAAAAAAGGCGTGACCAGATATTCAATGAGATTGAGAAAAAAGCAAAAGCCGCCGTTAAGTCTGAATACAATGTTGAGCTTTTAGCCTCAGGAGACAAACCGAGTGATGTCTTGGCCAAAGTGCAAGGAGTTGCCATCACTCGCGAACAACTCGACGCGGCTCTGAATCAACTAAAAGGTAAACAGAAGCAGCAATTTTCCAGCCCACAGGGAAAACGACAGCTTTTACAGAGTCTTTACCGACGAGCTCTCTTTTATACCTTTGCCAAACAAGATGAGACTTTCAAAAAGAGGCATGGATTTTTCATTGATTATCTCAACAGAGAAAAACTCGCACAGTTTTTCGTTCAACAAAAAGTCAAACCCTCAATCACCATCTCTGAAAAAGAGACGAAGGAGTATTATGAAAAGCAAAAGAAACGTTTCAAGAGCAAAGATCCCTATCTGAAAGCTCGCCAATGTTTCTTTGGTGCAATAGAAAAAACTGACGAAGCTTTTGCTACTGCCAAAAGTAAAGCAGAAGAGGTCATTCGTGAAGTCAAAGCAGGGGCTTCCCTCGAGAAGCTTGCTAGAGAACGTAGTCAACATGGACCAACAAGAGCTCAAGGTGGAATGACCGGTTGGTTCTCTCGCAGTTTTGGTGCCTTTGGTGCAAAGTTCTTTGAACAAACCAAAACCCTCAAACCTGGTGAAGTGTCACAAAAACCGGTAAAAGGAGACAAACCTCCAGGATATTTTGTTGTTCAGTTGATTGACTCCACTCCTTACCAACCTTATGACTTCGTGCGCAAAGCTCTGCAGAACGAACTGAACCAAAACAAAGGTCGCGACAAACTGCAGAACCTGCTCAATGACATTCGAAACAAGGGTAAGGTCACTATTTGGACCAAACCATTGGATGACTTGGATAAAAAATCTGCAGCCCCAAAGGCGCCAATCAAAAAAACTCCCATCCAGAAAACACCGCCCAAGAAGCGCCCGGGAAAAAAGGGAATGACATTCAAAACGAATATCACTGATGAAAATGCCCCTCCACTGAACAACAAGGGAGGTCGCACAATGGTTCTCAAAGGTGTTGCAGGTCCAGATGGGAAAATCACCTTTCAACGTGATTTAGAAGAAGAACAGAACTTAGGCAAAAACAGTAAGACCAATGCCAAATAAATGGAGCCCTTGGTCAAATACGAAGCCCTAGGTAACGACTTCTTTCTTTGCGAAGGCGATGTCCCTCCAGACAAAGAGGAGATTAAAAATCTCTGTTCGCACAAAGGTACTGGTGCAGACGGTCTCCTGTACCTACAACAGCATCGAGATCATTTTGTTGTAAACATATTCAATGCTGATGGAACTGATGGAGGGCTAAGTGGAAACGGCCTTAGATGTGCAGCTTTGCACATATCACTCACACGTCCTACTGAAGAACAACCATATCTTTTTTCCACATCAGCGGGAGATGTCTCTGCTTGGGTGAAAGAGAACATAGTCGAGTTACTCTTTTGGAGTTTGCAGCCCACCAAACCTGAGGACCAACCAGTTCAGGTGGAGTGGAGTGAGCTCAATGATGCAGTTGCTGGACAACTGAAAAAAGTGTGGTTCTTGGACATTGGCAATCCCCATCTCATCTTGTACCTAGGAGATAAGGATGGAGACTGGAGTGGACTTCGAGAGCAACTTCTGGAGGAGCTGAGAAAAGAGGGTAAAGTGCTGCCCAATGGAATCAACGTCTCTGTCCTGCAAAGAAGGAGCAGCGATTACTTCAAACTCGTAGTGTGGGAAAGAGGCGTTGGACGAACACAAGCATGTGCTTCTGCAGCTCTAGCTTCATTCCTTGTCACTAGGTATTTGAAGCTGTCCGAAAGCACTGCCACTGTTGAGCAAGTCGGAGGCAAACTTGCCCTATCACATGAAGAAAAAGGCATTCTTTTGCGTGGTAGAGCCTGCAAATGCCAAATTGAAGTGCTATAGTATCTAGTCACAAGGTTTAGTGGGGATCAAGTGATGAAGCATCATTTGGAGGCATCTTGAACTTCAATTCCATTACTATTAGGTTTCTCGCCATTCTTGGTAGCGGAGCTGCAATTTTTTTCATACTGTTTTTTGTCCTCAACAGCGCATGGACAGAAACCCATAGCGAAGAGATGGCCTTCAAACAGGCAGAGTTGGCTCTCGAAATGGAGCTGGCTCTCAGAGGTTACGTTGGTAATACAATTCGACCCGAATATACCAAACAAGTGCCTGCTGATATTTTTTGCCCAGAAACCCAGTCTACTTCATTTGTTGCTCGACAGGTTTTTCAAAAGGTGAACGAAAAAGCAGCCTTTGCTGATTACCGTTTGACCTTTGCTGCAGAAAATCCACGCAATATCAAAAACAAAGCCAAACCAGAGGATCTGGAACTCATCCAATACTTTCGTGACAATCCCAGCCAAAAGCGACTGAGAAGAAAGATCAAAGTCGACGGCCGCGATTATGCTGGGCAATTCAACGCTCGTCGTTCCAAAGCAAGCTGCCTCCGCTGCCACGGGAAACCAGACGATGCCCCCAAATCTCTACTCGAGAGATATGGCAGGAAAAATGGTTTCGGCTGGAAAGTCGGCGACGTTGTTGGCCTCGATGTCGTTGCCTTGCCTTTGGACCAGACTCATGCAGCTGTTGCTTCAATGGCCACTAAACAAGCTCTCTTCACACTCTTTGGTGGAAGTTTGTTGTGCGCTTTGGCAATCTTCACTTTACGTAAGTTGATTATTCTCCGTTTGGACATTGCTCTGGATACACTCTCTGCCGTTGCTCAAGGTGATTTGCGCAGCAAACACATCGAAAGTAATGAAAATGACGAAATGAACTCGCTCCTACGGGGATTGGAAACAATGAAGAGCGGTTTGCAATCGCTCATTTCCTCAATAGAAAGCCAATCGCAGGAACTCTCCTCGGCAACTGCTACTTTAACTGAAGAATCCAAAGCCCTAGCCGATGCGGCCAATGACCTCAATGGGCATACACAAGTGGTAGTCAGCTCCACAGAAGAAAATGCTGTCAATATCGCAACCATTGCTGAAAACTCCAAAGAGGTGAACGGCTTGATGTCAGAGCTATCAACAGGCTCTGACGAAATCTCCACCCAGATTAGTTCTATTGCAATCTCTACAGAGCAAGCTTCAGCCAGCGTTTCGATGGTAGCCGAGGCAAATGAAAGAATGTCCACAACTACCAAGTCTGCCAGCAAAGCCATTTCAAATGTTTCATCTTCATTGACAATCATCAATGAGGCAGTAGCTGATTTGGTTTCCACCCTGGCTCATGTGTCGCAAAGCTGCCATACGGCTAGAAATACATCTCAGCAGTGCTCTAGCCAGTCTAGTGTTGGTGGAAACGTTATGCGTAAGCTGCAAGACAGCTCTGCTAAAATCGGCCAAGTCGTCGATGTCATTCACGACATTGCCGATCAAACGAATATGCTTGCTCTAAACGCTACAATCGAAGCTGCCCGAGCTGGTGAAGCAGGAAAAGGCTTTGCTGTAGTTGCAAAAGAGATCAAGGAACTTGCACGACAGACTGGCGAAGCCACAAAACAAATAGCCACTCAAATTGAAGAAATGCAGGAAGACTGCATTCGAGCAGTGGCCAGCATTGGCGAAATCGAAGCCTCTGTCCAAGCAAACGAAGGAATAGTCTCAGAGATAGCGAAACGAGTGGACCATCACGGTTCTGTTGCTCAAGACATCGCCTTGAATATCTCAGAAGCTGCCAGAAGTGCTGAAGAAGCAGCAGTTTCTAGCTCGACCATCGAGAAGACTGCCCTCGAAATCGCACAGAATTCCCACGAAGCGGCTACAGGTGGACAGACTATCGCCCGTCAGTGTGCTGATTTATCCACTGCTGCCTCTAGCTTCTCTTCCACTGTCACCAAAGCAACGACTGGCGTTAATGACATTGTTCGCTCCAATGGCGAAATGCGAAGTGGAATGGATTACGTAGCTGAAACAGCTGGCAGATTGCGCTCCATCGCCACGGGCTCAACAAATCTCTCAGAAAGTCTAGCCAAACAAGCCAAAGGATTGGCTGCCATTTCATCAGCCATCAATCAAGTGTTGGGTTGCTTCCGGACGAAACAATAGAGACGGCCCCAGGATATGGGCTGGAACCTTATTGCAGCTGCAACAAATCCTCTGATTGGCTGAACGATTGTGCTTTGGCCTTAACAATCGTGCCATGGAAGATTCTGGCTGCTATTCCATAGTCCTTACATGGTAGGATTTCGCAAACTTAATGCTTGATGGAAGTTGGTTATATGAATTCGAAGAGCAAGAAGATAATGATGCGCGAGACGATAGTCTCCTATTTGTTCCTTGCCCCTTTCCTGACTGTCTTTGCCATTTTCCTTGCGTGGCCCGTCTTGTACTCATTGTATCTAAGCTTTCACAAGGTCACAATTTTTTCGGACTGGTTCAACATTTTCGGAGACATGAAACTCTGTGATTACGGTGGATTTGGCAATTACGTCCACATACTCACTGAGGACAAACGTTTCTGGTGGTCCCTAGTCTTCACCGCTTATTACGGATTGTTGACTATCCCTACAGGTTTGTTCGTCTCTTTGACTCTGGCAATCTTGCTGAACAACAAGTTAAAGGGAACTTCCTTCTTTCGCAGTGCCTATTTCTTACCAAATGTGCTGGATATCCTAGTCATTGGTATCATTTGGGTATTAATCTATAGTCCTGAGTTTGGTCTACTTGAGAATGGACTGAACACCATCTTACAGACTGTGGGTTCCATCTTGGGGGTATTGGGCCTCAAAGGCTTTGTTGAAAGTCTCCTGACCCATGTCCATACGACACTGCACATTCTGGCGGTCCAAGCTGACATGCTTTTGCCGTCCTATTATTTCGAAAACGTCTTTTTTGACGGTTTCCGCATCTTCTCTGAGAGCTGGGGAGATAAAATACTGCCCACAGGTGGATTGTTGGGCCATCCAGCCACAGTGTTACCTGCAATAGGTTTGGCTATGGTCCTCAAGGGCGCAGGTTTCGGTATGGTTCTCTTCCTCACTTCCATTCAGAACATACCGACCTCCATTTATGAGGCAGCTGAAATAGATGGAGCAACACCTTTGCAGCAGATAAGGTACATCACCTTGCCTTTGCTAAAGCCCATCTTCGCGTTCCTCATCATCACGGGAACGATGGCCTGTCTCAATGCTTTCAGCGAGATATACGCCATGACAAATTCGACAGGTGGTCCAACGACCCAACTAATTGGTACGACCGT
>CAZXTJ010000049.1:0-22319 GCA_964643655.1 uncultured bacterium | reverse complement strand
TTTTTAGGTGACTATAGGCTACAAGAGGTATAGGACAAAGGAGTATGAGGCTGACTATCCTCTTTTTATTGGCCAAAGGGTCGCGATAGGTGGCCATCAACAAAAAGGGAAAAAGGATGGCCACTTCTTTAGTGAGCAGAGCCAAGAAAAAGCAAGGCATGGCCAAGAGGACTGCCAAGCCATAACTCTTTCTCTCTTCACAAAGATGAAAGAGATAAATGCCCCCCAAGACGAAAAGAGCACAGAGAAGATCGCTGCGTCCTGCTATCCAAGTGACGGCTTGTGTCATGACGGGATGAACGGCAAAGAGCAAAATGGCTAGAGCTGCCAGTTCACAATCGTCACCACCAACTATCTTTCTGGCTAGAGCGAAAGCCAGCAGCAAAACTGCGAGATGGAAAAGAAGGTTGGTCAGATGAAAACCAGGCGCCCAAAGGCCATAGAGCCAATAATCGAGAGCAAAGCTGAACATGACCAATGGTCTGTACATAATGTGTCGATTGGGTTTGTCGCGCTCTTTGTGTTCTGCTGAGACTAGCTCCCAAAAGGGTTTGGCCCAAAATCGATTGGGATTTTCCAAAGAGCGTATGTGAGGGTTGTTGACAATGAGAACGTCATCATCCCAAAAAAAAGGTACAGAAAAAGATCCCAGATATAAACCTGAAGTAATCAAGATAATGACCAAGACAGCGCGAGCGGGTGTCCACTGCAAACCAAAAGTTGTCATTTTACGCGTCCAGCTGCAACTTCCTTCAGGTAAGCTGCCAAGGCCAATGTGTAATCGGACTCGGCCTCTAATGGTTTGCCTTTCATGCGATGGTAGATACAGAGACGAATCATTCTGTCATAGGTAACCATTCGTTTGAGCCCTCTGTGCCAGCGCGGATATTTACGTATTGCTTTGGCCACCTTCTTTTTCGTGTGGCAGTCAATGCAGCTCTTTCCATTACCACTGAGCTTTTCATGAACTGTGACAAAGAGCTTTTTGCCTGTGGCTATCACTCTTTTATATTTCCGGAGGGCCTTTTTCTTCTCTTCGGCGGCCAAGGCTTTGTCAATGGCTACCAAGCGCGCTTCCCTCTCTTTTCGTTGGGCATCTGTCTCAGGTCGGTATGTCACCGTTGGTTCTGCTCTTTTTGTCGGTGGAGGTGGAGGAGCAGTCGTTTCAGTCGTTGGTGGATTTGATTGGGGCTCTTCTTTTTTCTCTTCTTTTGGCTTGGGAAACTTGTGGCCCTCACGCAAATATGTGTTTCCCGTCCCATTGAGGCCGCCGCCACCAGAAACACGGTTGTGACAATGGATGCAGGCTTTCTTTTCTTTACTGCCATAACCAGGATTGGCGTATGCCGGTGAAAGGAAAACAAGACAAAAGCTAATGGCTAGAAGTGGCAGCAGACGAAACATATATTTCCCCACCTTCAAGATTGGGAAGAAAAGCCTTTTCTACAATTATAGTGCAGGCAGGCATAGAACTCCCTATACCCAATCTCGACACAAAAGCCTCATACATTAAGGGGAAGCCATGTTGTAAAATATGACACATACTCGAGGGGGCATGTCGGGATGAGTAAAAAACAAGAGTTTCTCCAATTCTCTGAACTTTTTGATACAACGAGCGATTGGCTCTGGGAAGTAGACCAAAAGGGTCGTTACACCTATGCAAGCCCAGGCGTTGAACGTTTGCTCGGATATTCCCCACAGGAACTTCTTGGTCACACCCCCTTTGAATTCATGCCCGATGGCGAAGCCGACAAAATTGCTTCTGTCTTTAACAAAGCCAAAGAGAATAATCGCCCTTTAGAAAAGCTGTTGAACAAGGCCGTTCACAAAGATGGCCATGAGGTGGTTTTTGAAACTAGTGGTTTGCCCATTATGGACAATGGTTCTACCATTGGTTATCGCGGTATTGATAGAGATGTCACTCAGCGAGTTCGATACCAGGAAAAACAAGAACATCTTGCATCTCAGTTGAAAGAAACTGCTGCTCTGCTAGAAAGTGTTCTCGATGCCATCCCAGACATAATAGGCATTCTAGACATTGAACACAGAGTGGTCCGTTATAACGCTGCAGGTTATGAGTTTTTCCAGAAAAAACCACAAGAGGTGGCTGGGCAACGTTGCTTTGAATTGCTGGGACGTGAGAATCCCTGTGTCAGTTGTTCGACAAGAGAAGCCATTTCAACTAAACAACCGGCTCAGGTAACACGTTTCGCATCTGAATTGGGTAGATGGCTAGATGCTCGCTCTTACCCCCTCCTTAATGACAAAGGCGAAGTAGTACGAATCATCGAGCATGTACGCGATGTTACAGATGAAAAACGAAGAGAACAATCGCTTCTCCACAGCCAGAAACTGGAGAGTCTTGGTGTATTAGCTGGTGGCATTGCCCATGATTTCAACAATTTGCTCACTGCAATCATTGGTAATGCTGATCTTGCTGCTCTCGACTTGCCTGCAGATTCAGAATCACATACTTGTATTCGCGATCTCAAAGATGCAGCCAAAAGAGCCACTGAATTGTGCAGCCAAATGGTGGCTTATGCAGGTAAGGCGAAATTCATCATTACAGAAGTGGACTTGCCAAAACTAATCAATGACTTGAACGATTTGCTCCGTGCCTCTGTGCCCAAAAAGATTGAGATCAATTTTGATTTTCCCCCTTCATCCCCTTCCATACTCGCTGATGCAGCCCAAATGCGCCAAATGGTAATGAACCTCGTCACCAATGCCGCAGAAGCCTGCGAAGATAAAGGCGCAGAGATAACAATATCTATCAAATCTCAACATTGTGAAAAAGAGCTTCTCCACAGCACCTATTTTGCTGAAGACTTGTCTGCTGGTGAATATGTGGTCCTGTCTGTACGAGATGATGGTACAGGTATTGATGAAAAAGTCATGCGACATCTCTTCGAACCTTTTTATTCTACAAAGTTCCTTGGCCGAGGGTTGGGTTTAGCAGCCGTTCAAGGCATAACACGCAGCCACTTTGGCGCTATAGACGTAAAGAGTCAAAGGGGGGAAGGCAGTGAATTTTTAGTCTATATCCCTACTGCCGAAAATCAGAAAAATGCAGACAAGGCGGCAACATGCAATATGGAAAATAATAAAAAAGAAAAACTAGACAAAATAGGGACAATCTTAATCGTTGATGATGAAGAGCTCGTTCGCAGAGTTGCAGGCAGCATGGTGAAAAGAATGGGTTTCCGTGTTTTGTCTGCCAATGATGGGGTCGAAGCAGTCGAGTTATACAAAAAAGAGAAGGACAATATTGATTGTATTCTTCTCGACTTGACCATGCCCCGCCTGGGTGGAATAGAAACGATGAAAGCCATTCGCGAACTCAACAAGGGGGCCGTAATCATCTTGTCGAGCGGTTATCCAGCCGAAGAGACGAAAAAACGTTGTGTGGACATCCACCCCAATGGAATTGTGCA
This sequence comes from uncultured bacterium, assembly GCA_964643655.1. Taxonomy (GTDB): domain Bacteria; phylum Muiribacteriota; class UBA6191; order CAZXTJ01; family CAZXTJ01; genus CAZXTJ01. The sequence goes on along the minus strand of CAZXTJ010000049.1, from coordinate 18,885 downwards.
CAAACCTTATGAATATCAAAAACTCACGAACCAACTAAAAGAGTTGTTACCAGAGAGTCTTTTCAAATAAATCAAGGATTGCTTGGTTTTTCGCCCCTGCCAAATCTAGGGTAAAACCTGGCTGTGGTTTATACCTAAATTGCACACGGTCGCGAAACTTGCGAATGAGTTTATCTGTCAAAGCTGGTTCTGGTGGCAGCTCGGGATCAAATTCGGCAAGGACGTCCCTGCCCCGCTGTTTCAGTGTTGTCAAACCTATCTCAGTACAGCGCAACTTCAGTCTGACGAGCCTGATGAGAGACTCCAAACGAGGTGGTCTTTTACCAAATCTATCTTGCAGTTCTTGGACTAGCTCTTCCAACTCTTTGTATTCATCCACCTCTGCCAATTTGCGGTAATAGAACATTTTCAAATCACCGTCAGCGATGTAATCGCTGGGGATGAAAGAGTCCACTTGCAACTCGATGGTACAAGGGATGCGCGCTTTTTTGTCGGAATGTCCTTTTAAGTCAGAGACTGCATCTCGCAGTAGACGCGTATAAAGTTCAAATCCAATTGATTGAACAAAACCATGCTGCTCTGGCCCCAAGATATTGCCAGCTCCCCTGATTTCCAAATCGCGCATGGCAATCTTGAAACCTGAACCCAAGTCGGAAAACTCTTCTATGGCTTTGAGACGTGTATAGGCGATTTCTGGGAGAACGCGTTTCATTGGATAGAGCAAAAAGGCGTAAGCCTGTCTTGTCGTTCTACCAACACGACCGCGCAGCTGATATAACTGTGCCAAGCCCAAACGGTGAGCATCTTCCACAATCATGGTGTTGACGTTGGGAATGTCCAAACCAGATTCAATGATGGTCGTTGAGACGAGGACGTCATATTGGCGATTGTAAAAATCAATCATCAATCGCTCGAGAGCTGCTCTGTCCATACGACCGTGACCAGCTCTAATCCTTGCTTCTGGCACGAGTTTTTTAACTTTGGCCACAACCATGTCTTGTGTGTCTATCCTGTTGGAGACGTAATAAATTTGGCCTCCACGCTCCAATTCTTTACGAATGGCACCACGGACAACTCTGTCATCAAACTCTTGTACGACTGTCCTAATGGGCAAACGACCTTTGGGTGGTGTGTTGATGACTGAAATGTCGCGCACACCACTCATTGCCAAGTTGAGGGTACGGGGAATGGGTGTAGCGGAAAGGGTGAGAACGTCCACAGCTGTTTTTAGCTCTTTGATTCTCTCTTTGTGTTTCACACCAAAACGTTGTTCCTCATCAACGATGAGTAATCCCAAATCTTTGAAAGCCACATCTTTGGAGAGGAGACGGTGAGTACCAATGGCGATATCAACTTCGCCTTTTTTCATTTTCTTCACTGTCTCTTTGTTTTCTTTGGTTGTGCGCAAGCGGCTCAGGGCAGCAATCTTCACTGGGAATGGCGCTAAACGACCAGAGAAAGTTTGGTAATGTTGCTGAGCCAAGATGGTCGTTGGCACGAGGACAGCCACTTGTTTACCCTCTTGTACTGCTTTAAAAGCAGCTCGGACTGCCAACTCTGTTTTGCCATAACCAACATCACCACAGAGCAAACGGTCCATTGGGCGGCTCTTTTGCATATCCCTTTTCAGATCTTTTAGGGCCGAGAGTTGGTCTCTCGTCTCTTCGAAGGGGAATGCATCTTCCATCTCTTGTTGCCAAATTGTGTCAGCTGGGAAAGCGTGACCTGGTGCCGCTTCTCTTTCTGCATAGAGTTTCAGAAGCTCTTTGGCCAGTTTTTCTACGTTTTTCCGAACGCGCCCTTTGACCTGACTCCAGCGCGCACCAGAGAGTCTATGTAACTTGGGCGCTCTGCCACCTTCCACACCGATGAATTTCTGTACTCTGTCGAGCTGATTGATGGGCACGAAGAGTTTGTCTGACTTGGCATATTCGATTTCGAGAAACTCTTGGCGAACTCCGTCTATTAATAAGGAAGAAAGACCAACGAACTTACCAATGCCGTGGTCCACGTGAACAACGAGGCAACCCTCTTCCAATTCGGCGAAGTCGGCAAAACTGACCCTCTGCTCTTCATCGACGGGAAAGGCGTCGTCTTCTTTGAGAGTTTGTTCTTCCCAGAGATCAGGTCCTGTAATGAGGGCCATACGGTCACCCTCTATTTCAAAACCTGCGTGTAAATCCAAACGAAAGAGTCCCGGAACACGAGCGTCGGCACGTTTGGGTTCATCGGCAAAAGAGATCTTCTGGTCTCTCAGCAACTCGCGCAAACGGGCCAGTTCGCCCTCTTTTGGCATGGAGAGAGCGACGAATCTCTTTTCTGTCTTACCTCTTTGTAGATAAGCGCCCAGACGAACGAGATCGGAACCGAATTTATCAATTGGTTTGTAATGTGAACGAATTGAAATCAAATCGTCACTTTCCCCTTGAGTACCACAAAGAAAGATTGTCTGTGGTCCGCCGGCTACCTTATTAAACTGTGCTTGCAAAGCTCCTTTGGCAAATGCACGGTCAGTCATCTCGCGAAAACGACGTGTGCCCAGGGGCGATAGAGCCCAAGCGAGCAAATCTCCCCTCTCCAAATAATCAACTATGGAACCTCGCTGAAAAGGTAACAGTGGCAGCAATTGCTCCACTCCCTCAGGCACTTCACCTTCACGCAGTTTCACATAAAGTTCTGCCTGTGCACCGTCTAGACCATGGGTTTCGAGTTCTTCGAGGGCGCGATGAGAGAAGATGAATTCACGAGGAGGCAAGATGGAATAACTATCTCGTTCACGAATGGAGCGCTGTGTAAGAGGATCAAAAGTCCTGATCTGATCAACCTCGTCACCCCACAGCTCTATACGTACAGGGTGAGCCTCGTGAGGAGAGAATACATCGATTATGCCACCACGGACGGAAATTTCACCAGGAGAAACGACGGCAGGACCACGACGATAACCGCGACCAACGAGGGTTTCGATGAATGTGTCCCTGTCCAATTCCGTCTCTTTTTTAATGTGGAGGATGGCTTCCTTTAATACGTGTGGCGCAAGGGTAGGAGAAACCAAACCTTCTGGAGTAGTGACGATGATTGGTTTTTCACCCATGAGACTAAGACAGCGTAAGCGGTAACTAACGGCATGTTTACGGAGGGGTAAAACTACTTCATCGAGGAGCTCTGGACCTGGATAGAGCAGTATCTGCCGACCTTGGCAGAGGGTCTTCAGGTCAGCCATTAGTTTGTGGGCCTCTTCACCATTTTCTGCCACGACGAGTGCGCGGCCTCCTTTTTCTGCAAGAAGAGCAACGACGAGACTTTGGAGAGATCCACCAGATCTATCTAACTCGATTCGTCCACCCGATTTTTTGGCAGCCAAGAGAAGAGACGAAGCCAGATCCGTCTTCTTAAATATGGATAGGAGTGTCTTAGCGCTCATTTCGCTCCTTCCTCAAAGGTGCCCTAGCATACCATATTGGCTAAATCTGACTAACAATTGTTATCCAACTTAACGTTTTTTTGTCAGAAAAGACTAAACGGAGCAGCTCATTTACGCCGATGTTGAGTTAGAGGTGCACTTTCTATGTGCACGCTGTCTATGCGCATAAATGTCTACGGAGGCAAAAATGAAACTGCGAATGTTCCTCTGGCGGGGGCTTCTAGCCCTCTCGACGCTCTTGCTGCTGTCCGCTCCTGCGGCTGCACAGATACCCGGTCAGGTGACCGAATTTACGATTGGTGAGCCAAGTCCTGACACGACGGCTACCGATCCGTACAGGACGAGCAATCAGTTCGTCCCCATCACCTTCTCCCACAACGGGAGCACGGGCTCTTTCTTCATCAATACTGATGGAGCCGATATTGAGGGCAGCACCTTCCAAGGAGCGGGAGGACAGTCTGGAAACGATGCTGTTGCTGCTGGTTTCACTTCTGATGGGGTGAAAACCATCTCCCTCGTTCTATTCCAGACGAGGATCAATCTAACAGCTCGTACTCAGCAGTCGACTCGTATTCAATATGATACGACTCCTCCTGATTGGCAGATAACGACTATTACGCTCGACGGCAGTGGTGGCGCTGGTGACCCCACTCCTTCGCAGCCCTATACTGGTGGACAGGTTTATTACACCAACACAGGCTCTGTTTCTTTGCGCGGAACCGTTCAAGATCCTGACAATGGTTCTGCACCAGAAGAGTGTACTTTCTCTGTCGATGGTTTGACGACACCAATCGTCGATCAGCAGTGGGGTGCCGATGATGGTTCTTTCACAGGAGATTTGACCATCGATGGTCCAGATGGTGAATACACTTTGTCCATTACGGCTGCAGACAGTTTTAGTGGTGGTGGTGATGACGCCTCATCGAAAGTGAACCGTAGTTCAGCCAAACTCGTTCGTATCGTCAAAGACTCTGTTGCACCTTCCATTGAGAACGTTGAAATCATCCGTAACTTCAACTCTCCTCAGCAGGAAATCATGCCCGTTGGTGCAACGACTTTCGTTGGTCGCGAGACAATCACAATTCGCGTGACCATGAGTGAACAGATGGCTGAACCTCCACGTGTGACCATCACTCAACAGGGTGGTGCCGATATTCAGGCAGCCATTCTGGGAGATCAGACAATCGACAACCGTGTCTTCTTCTTCCAGTATTCAGTCGTTGCAGCAGACGCTCAGAATGGTCCTGCACAGCTTACTGTCACTGGTCAGTATGATGGGCCAACTGGCAATGCAGACTTTGGTTACGACCTGGCACTCAATCCAATCGACCAGGGTGATCCTCTGGGCACAATAGCCAATGCCTTCATCGTCGATACCATTCCTCCAGATCTCATTCGTTTTGCCAGCCCTCAAGCAGGCGATGTAGTTTCCGTTCCTGCTGATGGTTCCAAAATCGGTAAAGACTCTTTCCCCGATACCATTCAGGTATTCGTGGAAGATTATGACCGCCAAGGCACAACAGCCGAAGCTTCCGGCGTGGACTTCGACAACGGTGTGAGTTTGGGCGGCGCAGGTTCTGGTGGTGCTACCAATTCGACTACTGGACTCACCATTGAGCTACTTGCTCCTGGTGGACAGGCAGTCAATGGTACTCCTTCCATTGCTCCTCCCAGCGGTGTCTTCTTGACTCTACCTGATTGGCGCAATCCAGAGTTGGGTCTCAATGGTTTCACTGACACAGATGGTGATGGTGTTGCAGAACCTGTTGAAGGTACTTGGACCATTAGAGTAGGCCTCATTGATGAAGTGGGTAACACCTCCCAAGAGACTATCCTCTTCACAGTGGACAATACTCCCATCAATGTTTCTGATTTGGTGGTCACACTCACACCTCCAGCAGCAACGGGTAATCCCCTCCAGCTCACTGGAAACTGTCTGGGTATCAACCAGCTTGGTGGTGGTTTCCCAGCCATCAATGTGAGTTCTACTGATCCAACATTCAGTGCAACAAGAACGACCATAGAGTTCTTCAGCCTCGTTGCTGGTAGAAACTCTCAACCTGAAAAGTATGACTCTGATCCTCCAACTCAGCAGGATACGACCAAAACTATGACCAACATCAGACGTCCTGGTGAAGCCATTGGCACTGATGATTGGCCTCTGCCCGAGAATCCAGCTCCTCCTGCTCAGTATGTTCCCTTCGGTTCTATGGATCCTCGAGTTGGTAAATACGACGGTTTGTATCTAGTCCGTGTGACTCCTGTTGATGATGCAGGTAACCGTGGTGTGCGTTTGAATACTGGTCTCACAGCTGATTATCAGAACTATGAGGTAACCATTGATTCCATTACACCTCACGTTGCCTGGACATTCCCACCAGCACACGAAGCTATAAACGAACCTCTCCGTTTTGTTGACGCAGTTGTCGTCGACCCAGCTGCCCCCAATGGTAACGAAGGTTGCGGCATCGACATCAACGCAACGGAAATGACTCTCTGGGTTGCTCGTGCTTACAGGCCCGATGATTTTGATACTACATATATTGAAGGTCAAAATCCTCAACCTCCTGGAAAGATCAGAGGAACTCTGCGATTCATCCATAGTCCCAATAACACTGATCCAACACAGCCGAGTTTCAATCCCAACGATGACACCTACCGTGTCCTTCTGGAGATTGTTGATACAAATCAGGTCGTTAGAAGCCTGAAAGAAGATGGAACGATGGACGGTATCTATTACATAGGTGTCAATCCTGTTGACCGTGCAGGCAATAACTTGCTGGCTCCAGGAACCATCTTCAGTTCCATTCCACCTGAAGAGGGAACTTATTACGGTATCAATCCTTCTACTTCAACGACTGTGAACGATACTCGTTTCCCCTTCTTGTACGACACCATCGAGCCTGAGTTGACTGTGACAGACTTCCCAGAAGGAAGTTTCATTGGTGGCCAGAACTTCGTCATCAGAGGAACGACAAGGGATCTTTCTGCTCGACCTGACCAGCCAACACAAGGCGGCGCTGGTATTCTCAAAGTCGAATACAAGTTGGAAGTCGTTGACAAAAATGGTGTGCCTCTCGCTTCTGAGCCTGCACGTCAGCCTGCAACGGCAAACAACGATCCTGGAATTTGGTTCCCTGCACAGAACAACCCCGTCATTCCTTGGACCAACTCTTGGTTGTCACCAATTGCTCGCCACGAGGACAATACGGATGCAGGTTCCAACCGTCCAACTCGTTCGACTACCTTCCCCATGGCTGAAGGTTTCGGCGATGGTCAGCGTGAACTTCGTAGCTGGAGAATTGATGGAGTGCTGCCAAACAATGACGCTCTTCTCAAACCTCGCCAGCAGCGTAACGATCCACCAGATCCAAATCCAGATCCACAGGCTGAGGATTATTACCGCCTCACAATGCGTGTCTGGGACAGAGCTGGCAACTATACGGAAATCGTACGTCAAGTCACTGTCTCCCTCGACCACCTGAATGCTCCTGTGTTGCAGGAACCTCCTTGTGGAGATTACGTGAACACAATCGTCGTAAAATTCAAGTGGGCCGTCGTGCAAGGTGCAGCGAATTATCGTTTCCGCCTCATTTATCCTGATGGTAATACCTTCGAGAGAACTGTCAACACGACGGAAACTCAGATGACACTTTCTCGTGAAGGTGAATATCGTTGGCAAGTGGCTAGTATGGACAGTGCTGGTAACACTGGTGAATTCTCGGCTCTCTGTTCATTACATTTGGACAGAACACCACCAGAAGTCACACAGTTCTTCATCACTGCACATAGTTTGCCACCACAGCAGCAGGGACGTTTGTTCCTCGGCGACTTCACTGTGGAAATCGAGTTCAATGAACCTCTCGATCAGAATGAAGACGTACGTGTCACCTTTGATCCTTTGGGTGCTATTGGTGCACCGAGACAAAACGTAACGACCAATACTTGGGTGAACACTTCTGCTGAATCAAACTGGTCTGGTGAAGGAACAATACCTTCTACTGCACCTCCTCGTGACTGGGATGGTCAAATGACATTCATGGTCTACGGTGCAACTGACCGTGCTGGTAACTCCATGCGTAACTATTACAATGGCAACTTCGAGATAGACACGGGTCCATTCTTCGAAACACGCTTCTTTGCCTCGCTCTTCAACGAGAATGAGTTTACGGTCGTCTTCCGTGCAACAGAAAATCTGACTCAGATTCCTACACTCTCGAACTTCAAAGGGCTTCAGTGGCAAGGTAACAGACAAGAGCTGACACAAATGTTGAATAGTCAGAACCTATACTTCGCAACGATGAAATTGCTCAACTCAGCTGTAACTGATGTGAGTTTTGACATCACAGGCGAAGACTTGGACAACAACACGGCAAAACGTTCTCTCGAATTTGCCGTCTCCCGTCCACCTAACCGTTCATCGACTGCAACATTGCAAGCAGGTTCTTTGTCCATGACCTTTGCCAAAGGCACTGTAACGAGGGCGGCACCGATTTATATCTTCCCGCCAACGCCTACGGACGAGTCAATGACTGAAGCCACGGCTAGTTTGGGTGGTGCAGCTGGTGGTCCACCGCCAGTGGCAGACGAGACTGGTGAAATCCTGGACATCAAACAAGTTGCTGACGTGCAAGCACCTCTGCTGAAAGTATCCAGTCCTGTTGAATTGGCAGTGAAAGTACCTTCATCCAGTCCAATTCCTGCAGGCAGTCCTCAACTTGGTCTCTACGGTTGGTTGGGTGGCAAGTGGAAGTTCTTGGGTAATGGCCATCGTGACTCGTTAGTCATCGCCCATACGACGAACTTCTCACATATCAAACTAGCTGCAGATATGCTTGGACCAAAAGTGCAAATGCTCTCTCACGAAACGGGAGATGTGATTGAACACTCGAGAGCACCGATACAGGTGACCGTCGAAGATAATGGTTCTGGCGTAGATCCTGCCACTATCAACTTCACAGTCGATGGTAAACAAGTAAATGTGGAATACGATGAATACAGCAAAACAGTTACTTGGACTCCTGACCGTGACATCGCGCCAGGTGCTCACGCAATCAGAGTTACTGCTTTGGATCAAAGTGGTAATCCCAGTAATGAAATAGTGTCGACCCTCGTTGGGCCAGCATCCTTTGGTTTCCCCAAAGCGCTGCTACCTTATCCAAACCCAGCGACGACCATCAGTCGAATTCGTTACGACCTCACTCAACCTGCTGCAACGACTAACGTAGAAGTGAAAATCTACGACACAGCTGGTAAGAGAGTAAGAACGATTACCTCTGCTGGACCATTCATCGCCACAGGTAATGACATTACCTGGGATTTGACGGACAGGCGTGGTCGCCTCGTATCAAACGGTGTCTATCTCTTCCGTGCCAAAGCGCGGTCTGCAGGAGGCTCTTCAGATACCTACAAAGGCAAAATCGCCGTCATTCGCTAAAAAACAAATGACCCGCCCTTTCGGGGGCGGGTCTTTTTTATTCTAAACGGTAAGCAGCCCGAACGAGACTGGGCATTGTTGGCGAATCGAGTCCCAAGGGAGCGTCTGAGGTAAAGACGACAATGTTGTCCCCCTCTTTGAAAAAAGAGATGGGAAAGGACCATCTTCTCGTCCAAGTTTTAGAACCCCAATCTGCCAAATCACCTGAACCAAAAATATTGCTCAGCTGACCTGTGTCAGTAAACTCGTCAGTCCACAAAATGAAGAGCTTACGATTGATGGTGGCTCTGATGGAATATTGGGCTGGAAACTGTTTGTAGGTAACAATCAACACTCCGTTTTTTTTGCCCTGCAATGCACTTTTCGTCAAAGGAAAAGAGCAGCTAATTTTCCTATGAACAGGATCTGGACCTACCAAAGCCGCACGTTCTTGAACGATATTGGAACCACTGAAAACGTGAATTTCATTTGGTAACAAACTGTTGTCTACATCTTCGAAAGTTTCGATAGTGTGTCCTTGGCCTGTAACACTCTTTTCAGTCATACAGAAGGTGGCAACGAGTTTCTCAACGTCAATGATACGACCAGCACTGTGGACTAGGGCAAATTGATCGAAGGGAAAATATGACATCATGGTGTCATAGATATTGTGCCTTCTTTTGAAAGGTACGGCCTTGTCGCTGAGAATGAGGGGCACAAAAGGAAAGAGAGCCCACACTTCTCGCAGTGGTTTTTTAGCCAATAGAGAGTTGATGATCAGTTTTCGCCTATCTTCTGGTTTGGCGTTTCTATCCTTTAATCTAGGCGCAACCTCTTCGACGAGTTTTTTGATGACAGAACCCATTTTCACCTTTTTATTGGCCTGCTGAAATCTCTTTGCTAGTTCAATGACGGGCAGACCGGGCTGAGTGCGTGAGCCATTATCCCTTTGCCCGCTAATATTCAAAGATGAAAAGCGATAGCCCATAGAATATCTGAAGGAGTGTTTCCTGCTCGCTTTGTCGCTTAGTAACCATCGACGCTGTTCATTCCCAACTATTCCCTTGAACAAAATGGAGAGAGCTTCATCAGATTGAAAGGTCATCAGCGCTTCTTCACCCATTCTCGTGGGACCAACTATTTTGGCCAGAGACAAACCGGAAAAAGGAGCAATGAATGATCGCTCTCCTTTGTATTCATCGTTTCGCATACGTAATCGAAGTTCATATGAACAACCTGGTAACAAACCAGCAACACTCACGCCAGAGGGATCAGGGAGGTGGGGCAGCCAGCTCTCTTTGCCCTCTTTCGTCTTTCTTCTCAACTCCACATTGACTACGTCACCATGGTCGCTCCAATTGAGACGAATTGCTCCTCTTCCAACAGAAGCAAGTTTCATATCTTTGGGCATTTTCAGTTCGCGGCCTGAGAGAAGAAGACCAATGAGCGTACCCAACAAAACAACAACAGAACCAATACTGAGCCAGAGTTTCCAAGGTTTCTCCTCTCCCTCGACTGGTTGGATGATTTCAGCGGAACTGGCCATGGTTGGTACGGAAGAAACCAACCTTCTGCTTCGTGGTCGTCGAAGAGCAGCAGAGCGACGCACGGCAACAGCGTCACGCTGCCTTGTTTTTTGCTGTACCTCACCCTTCATCGTGGCATCAGGACTAGACTGGCGGTGAGTTCGCAAGACGTGAGCAATCTCATCGGCAAAAGCTTTGGCTGAACTCTGTCGTTCAGCTGGCTGTTTGGCCATGGCTCGCTGCATGAGCTGCTCAATACCGGCAGGAACTTGCGGCAGATGTTCACGCAGTGAAGGTAATGGAGCTCTCAAATGGGCAGTTAGCACATCAAATGGTTTACCAGTGTAGGGTAGACGGCCTGTGAGAACCTCAAAGAGTAGAACACCAAGGGAATAGATGTCACAAGAAGGCCCAATCACCTGATGTCGAATAATCTCTGGAGCAAGGTACTCTGGTGTACCCAAAAACTCACCTTGGCGAGTAACGTTGTGGGAAGCAGAGGAGCCTGAATAATCTTTGGCCAAACCGAAATCGATGACCTTCACTCCACCTTCATTGGGCAGAAGGATGTTCTCAGATTTGATGTCTCGATGAACTATTCCTTTATCGTGCACATAATCCAAAACGAGAGCAACATCGAGAACTAGCTGTAGGGCAGCTTTCCAATGCATGGGCATACGATGGAGGCGAGCTTTGAGGTTTTCACCATCAATGAATTCAGAGACGATGAATAGACATTGACCAGCTTGGTCTACCTTGTAAATCTTGACTATGCCTGGATGCTCTAAACCAGCAAGAACACTTGCTTCACGTTTGAAACGGGCAACTCCCTCTTCACCACCAAACTCGTCACAGCGAATACATTTGATGGCTACATCTCTATCGAGGTCCTGCTGTTTGCCCAGGAAAACAACTCCCATTCCTCCTTCGCCCAGGAAATCGGTGATTTCATACTGACCACGAAGCTCTTCAGAGGAAGAGAGCACCTCCAACAGACGAACACTTTCTTGGCTGCCGAGTGAAAGTCTCTTCACAGACTTACCTCCCCTGCCTTTTAGTGTTCAGAACAGACAAAACGGTACCAGCTCTCGAGCCGTATTTCCAGAATTGCCTGCACCATGTGGCTCAAGAGAGGCACAGTGTGTCTCTTTTGAAACACTTGAAAGCTCGATACATGCTGAAAAGGCGCACCAGTAAAGAAGCTTTTTTTTGGTACGGAAATTGTAGAGACTTGTTCGATCAAGGAGGTTCTTATGTACAAACAAAGTCGTTTGTCCTTTGCCCTCCTTCTCATTTTCTTCTTTAATTTGTTTTTCCCCACCTACCTCTTGGCCCAACAAAAAGAACGTTGGGACGAGAAAATGCTCGTTACCCTGGCAGACAAAGTTGAACATTTGCTGCAACAGGTGTGTACACGTCTCTCTGCAGAAGAGGGTAATGACGTTAAAGTCAGCTCGTTTTTCGTTGATAAAGATGAACGTATCTTTGCCCAAATAGATGGAGAAGTCACACTCAGTTTCCCCATACAGAAAGAAAGGTGGCAGAAAAAGCTGAAAGAGGCAGCAGGCTCTTGGATCTCCACCAATGGTTCCCTTGCCACTGACATATCCATCAAAAATGTAAAACAGCTCGATGATGAGAGCTGCCTCGTCTCTTTCTCCCTCGATGCTGTCATTCAATCAAAACAAGTCGTAAAAAAGCTCATCTCAACGTGCACTTCAATCATTGGCTCTGCTTCAGTAGGAGTAGTTCTCTCAAAACTCGTGGCTTACGTTGGTTCCATTGATGGCAAAGTCGTGGGTAAAGCCATTGGTGCAGGCTTCAAAAAACTTTGGGCCCTGGGTTCTGGTAAAACAGCTGCCACGGCTTATGCCAGTCTCGACCAAGGTGGCCATAACAAGGTGAAAGCTTTCCTCCTCAAAGAGGTTAGTGTGAAATCGGTTCTTTATCACTTTGGCGTCTTTATCTTGAAAGCAGTCACCAAAACTGGCTCCATCATCGCGAGAACTAGCTTTGGTACTGCAATTGCAACGGCATTGAGCTCTCAAGCTGCCGTTGCCATTGGTTCAGCCATCGCTATGGCTGCCACCTATCTCATTGGCAAAATTGTCGTGAAAAAACTGACGAAAAACCTGCCACTCTGGTGGCGTTTACGACGTATGGAAAAACTGCACCCTCAGGCTATTGCCGGTGACGACTCGGCTTTGGAAAAAATCACTGCCACAGAAGAGGCCGTCTTGCGAGTCATTGATGATGAACTGCGTAATGGCAAATTCAAAGTACTGGACATGCTCACAGAAAAGCTTGGTGACGCTCACAAAGAGAAAACTCTAGAACCTTATGAGCAGCTCATTACAGGACTTACTCAGAAACTACAATTTGCCACCGTGCAAAATGAAGATTGGGTAATGGCCCGCAAATATTATCAATTGCTGCACGCTATCCATCGACTACCTGCAGAAGCGAACAATTGATCTTTGATACCCACCTAGCCTAGTTTGATGGCAAATGTTGTTCAACTCAGTAGTGTTCCTCGTATTTGCGTTCTTTTTCTACGCCATCTGGGCCTGTTTGGGAACGAATAAAAATCTGCGGTGGATCTTCCTCACGGCAGCTTCTTTTCTATTTTATGGTTGGTGGGATTGGCGTTTTCTCTTTCTCATCCTAGCCTCGGGTCTGTTGGACTTTTTCACAGGGCTGATGATGGTGAGATACCCTGCCTGGAAACGCTGCTGTCTTTACCTCTCCATCTTGGGCAATGTTGGCTCACTTGGTCTCTTTAAATACCTCTTCTTTTTTACTGAGAACGTAAACTCAGTTCTCTCTCTTTTTGGTTCATCACAATTTGTGCCCATCATCAAACTGACTCTACCTGTCGGTATAAGTTTCTACACCTTCCAATCAATGAGTTACACAATCGATGTCTATCGCGGTGAACTCAAACCAACGACCAATGTCTTTCACTTCTTTTCTTTCCTCTCCATGTTCCCTCAATTGGTAGCCGGACCCATCATTCGCGCAGCCGATCTACTGCCTCAACTTGAAGAGTTGAAAAACCCTACTCCCCAACAACTCTGGTATGGCATGCGTTTGATAACCCATGGCTATTTCAAGAAGGTGGTCATCGCCGACAACTTGGCCCCCATCGTGAACACAGCCTTTGGTCAAACAGTGTTGACGGACTCCTGTCTTTATTGGTGGCTAGTGGTCACCATGTTTGCTCTACAAATCTACTGTGATTTCTCAGGTTACAGCGACATCGCCCGTGGATTAGGTGCCTGGATGGGTTTTGAGTTCATGCTCAACTTCGACCATCCTTACATCGCCACCTCAGTGCGTGAGTTCTGGACGAGATGGCACATCTCACTTTCCACCTGGTTCAGAGATTATGTTTATGTTCCCCTAGGTGGCTCAAAAAATGGCTCTTGGCTCTCATACCGCAACCTTTGGATAACCATGCTCGTTTCCGGTTTGTGGCATGGTGCTGCCTGGACCTTTGTAGTCTGGGGCGGTCTTCACGCCTTTTACGTACAAACAGAACGAATGACGGGTTGGCCCAAAAAACTTGCCAAGGTGGCAGGCGGCAGATACCTCTCATCAGCAATCGTTCTTTTCGAAGTGTGGATAGCCTGGGTCTTTTTCAGAGCAACATCAATGGGCCAAGCCTTTGAAATCATTGGCATCATGTTAAACCCAATGAAACTCGGTGCCCTGCACTTAAGAATGATAGACAAGCTGGCAATCTTCTGGTTGGCAGTGGGTATCGCCCGAGAACTGACCTTCTATTTCCGCTGGGATGCACTTTTTCACCACCCATTCTATGAACACTACGTAGAACCAGTGAAACTCGCAGCCATGCTGACGGCCTGTGTATATCTGAGAGGGGTGGGCAGTGCATTCATCTACTTCCAATTCTAAATTCCCCCTCGAATATAAGCTGCTCACTGCCACGGCAATCTTGCTCGCCATAATGTTGACCATTGTGGGAATCATCCGCCCCATCGGCAAAACGAGAGGCATGGATCCCCTCAGTCAGCTGAGCCAAAAAATGCGTTGGCACGAACAATTCGACATAGTTTTTGGTGGAGACTCGAGAACACAAAGAGGTGTATCTCCCGGAGCCATTGAAAAAGAACTGCCCAATAAAAAAGTGGCCAACTTCGGTTTCTCTGCAGCTTGCCTAGATCCCAAATACTTGAGCCACCTGAAAAAACTCATAAAAAAACAAAGCAAAAAACCAACTATCGTCTTAGGTGTCACTGCCTTATCGCTGACAGCCTATGCTCAGAAAAACAACGCCTACCTCGAATACGCCAAAAAACATCGGGCAGAACATTACCTCAATGCCCACTTTGGCCACATCTTGCACTTCTTCCGTCGTTACAAAAAAGACGAAATCAAACAATTATTAGGTTATGCCAGGGCACACGATTATTACGAATACGCAAAAAACGATGGGTGGATACAATCGAACCGCCGCCCCCACATACCCAGATACGCACTGAAAGAATATGAAAAACTACTGAACAAACATCCCTTCGTACCAAAACTACAAGAGGACTTACTTGTCAAAGTTCACGAACTGACAAAAGCCGGCGTCCGAGTCTTCGCCTTCCGCCCACCAACAACCAAAGAGATGGCCGAACTAGAAAAAAAGCTCTGCGCTTTTGACAAAGATAAATTCATCGAAGAATTCAAAAGCTATGGTGGTAAGTGGATAGAAGTAGACGACAGAAACTATCGTTCATATGACGGTAGTCACATAGATGAAAAGTCGGCAGTCAAATTTTCAAAAGATCTAGCAAAAGCCCTAGTCAATCATTACATGACGAGCGGCAATTGATCTACAGTGCAGATAATGAAAACACCCTTTCCAGCTGAATATGAGAAGCTTCACCCTCTCGGCGAGGGGGGAATGGGTACGGTCTATCTTGCCAAACAAAAAGCCTTCAAAAGAAACGTGGCCGTCAAAATCCTCAAAGCAGAACATGCCGGCCAAATCAGCGATAAAAAACGCTTTCTCAGAGAAGCGAGACTCTGCGCCCAAGTAGACGACCCCAACATCCTGGGCATTATCGACTCCGGCGAAGTGGACTCTATCCCCTACATCGTCATGGAATACGTGGACGGACCGAACCTCCAAGATCTTCTCAAAACAAAACTTCAAAGAAACAAAGGAATAGAAATAATTCGGCAAGTGGCCTCTGCCCTCGTTGCCGCCCATAGGAAAAAAATCCTCCACCGCGATCTAAAACCCGAAAACGTGCTCATCACAGGTGACGGTACCGTCCGTGTTGCCGACTGGGGAATCTCGCGAGCCCTACAAGACATGGAGCAACTCACTCGTACGGGCATAGTCCTGGGCACACCACAATACATGGCTCCCGAACAAATAATGGGGCAAAAACTAGGCCCCCCCTGCGACCTCTATTCGCTGGGCGTAATGCTCTTTCAAACAATCACAGGCCGCCTACCATTCAGAGAAAAAAGACTCTCCGACCTCTTACAAGCCCACCTGAAAAAAGAGCCACCCAACATACTCTCACTCGCTCCCGACATAACACCTGGCCTGGCCAACCTCATCACACTCCTCTTGAGCAAAGATCCCAAAAAACGACCAACAGCAGAAGAAGTCGTCCAAGCACTGACTTCAGCAGATGACTGCGACAAATTCCTCAAAGAAACACTCACCATCAGCCCAACAGAAATCGGCTTAAAAAACCAGCCACCGCAAGGAAGAAAACTCTGGTTCCTGGCTTTCATCGCCATTCTTCTAAGCCTTGTGGGACACCAATGGTGGAAACATCACCAAGCCCAAATGGCTCCCCTATCCATCAAACGCATAAGCCTGAGCACACCCAACAAACTTGCAATCACATTCAGCGGCTCAGCCAAAAAACAAAAAACACTCTATGTCACACCAGAAAAAGCACCACCCTTTAGCTGTCCACTAGACTTCAGTCAAAGCACAGCCTACGGCGAAGGCACAAAACTACTCGTTGTCCAATTACCCCAGGCTGTAATCTGCAAGGCCAACGTTTCACTCTCGCCCAAAAGCCTCACCTCACACCAAATCAACGGCGAAAGACTCTTCAAAAAAGCCTTGGCACCAGTGCGCAAACTAAAAAAGAAACGCCTAAGTAACTTCATCAAAGAACTAGAGAAAAAACGCCTCCAACTACGTAATTACATGGACGAAATTCGCTCAGAAACGAACGAAACCAATGCCCGTCGCCTCTGGCTCGAAGGTGATGAAAAAGTTGACCCACACTTCTATGAAACATTGGACGAATATGGACTCGATTCCAAAACATTAGAACCACTAAAAACACTCATCACCGCCGCCAAAAACACAAAAACCTACGCCGGCACAAAAATAGCAAGAGAAATCATGCCACTACGCATGGCAGAAGCACTCATGTGCGACGGAGGCCTCGTCTCCATTCCCTGGGGCCCTTGCACTGCCCTCGCAGGCATGGAACACATAAGCCTCGACGGAGAAAACTCAAAAACACCAACACAAATTGCCTACAAAAGCTGCGTAACCAGAGAAGTAGACGAAAGCGGAAAGAACAGAAAAAACTACTGCTGGATAGGCAACCCAAAATTCATCAACAAATTCCGCCACCAAGGAGTCGCCAGCCTCGCCTACTCCGCCCTCGCCAACGATACAGCCAGAAACGAAGCTATCCGCGCAGCCCTACGCCTCGATGATGACGAAAAATTTCCCGACATCGACGAGATAATCACCGAAACAGAATTCATTCTCGAAATCGAAAAAAACCAAAAAAAATGGCCCCCAAAAGAAGTCTGGCTAAAACTAAGCATCCGTAGCCTCTCACGCGACATCGGACTCTACGCCAAAGTCAACAACAAACAATCCTGCAACCTCCTCAACACAGCCACAGGATTTGACCCCATCAAAATGAAAACCCATCGTACCCGCTATACCCTCATCAGACTAAACCCCGAAAACATCTGGGAAGGAAGAAACTCCATCTTCCTCCAAGGCAATACACTGCCCGGACTCAATTCCAAAGGAATGATTGCCCTCATCGAATTGTCCATCTTGGCTGAGTTTTAAACAAAATTACAAATCGCTCTTGCCTTTCGATTACAAATGTAATACTTTTAAGATTACAGACGTAATCGAAAGGAATCACCATGAGCGATGCCCCTACTATCTCTGAAGCTGAATGGCGAGTAATGAAAGTGCTTTGGAGCAAACATCCTTCCTCTGCCAATGAAATCATTGCTCAATTGGAACAAAGCACAACCTGGAAAGCCAAAACGATAAAAACTCTGCTCAATAGGTTAGTGAATAAAGGAGCACTTGGTTACGAGAGAAGAGGACGTGAATATTACTACTCTCCACTCATCTCCGAAAACGAAACAAAACGCGCAGAAAGTCGTTCCTTTTTACAACGGGTCTTTGACGGCGCTCTGAAACCAGCACTTGCAGCCTTCATTGAAGATGAAGAGCTCTCAGCCGAAGACATTGATGAGCTAAAACGAATGTTGGACGAAAAGAGCAAGAGCTGAGATGAATGAGCTCACACTTACCTTTTCCTGGCTACTAGGGCAGTCCATCGCAGCTAGCATTATTATTTGTTTGTTATTGCTGATAAGAAAAGTTCTTTGGCACAAATTCCCCGCCAGGTGGACAAGTCTATTGTGGATACTCCTCACCCTTCGCATGATCTGCCCTTGGCTTCCCGAAAGCAAGTTGAGCCTTTTTAATCTGTTCCCCCATCTCGAAAACTATTCCTTCTTCGAACTATTAGAAAGCGAAAATAGTAGCTATCCTTTGTTCTCTGGAAATCTCCGAGCCCCCGATACATTTGATGACACCTCAACGGAAGAGCAAAAGGGCGATCTTCACAATCACCCAGAAAGCAAACACTACTCAATACTAGAGATAGCGACAACAATTTGGCTCTTGGGCGTGGCAATACTCTCTTTTCATCTGCTATTGGCCACGCTCACCCTCTGGCTACTCGTAAAAGCGGAAAGACCGCTTACCAAGCAGAAAATTCTTGATCTTTTGGAAGATTGTAAAAAGGAAATGGGCATCCAAACCATTATCGGCCTTATTCCCACAGATAAGATAGAGAGCCCAGCCCTTTTCGGATACCTTCGTCCTCGTCTCCTGTTTCCCAAACACCACATAACAACACTAAACGAGAAAGAACTCCGCCATGTATTCCTCCACGAACTTGCCCATTTGAAACGCATGGACATCTATTTTGGGTGGCTCGTATCACTGCTTCAAATCATCCATTGGTTCAATCCACTTGTCTGGTACGCCTTTAGACAATTCCGACTAGATCGCGAAATTGCCTGTGACGAATTGGCCCTGTCCGTGATGAAACCCATTGAACCAATCGAATATGGAAAGACGCTCATAAACCTCCTCGCAGAGCACGCTACGACCAGAAAATTGCCGGCACTGGCTAGCGTTCTCGAAGACGGAGCCTACATCAAAAGGAGAGTGACAATGATCTCTCGCTTTAAAAAGAAAG
>CAZXTJ010000048.1:17577-22490 GCA_964643655.1 uncultured bacterium | reverse complement strand
ACCCTGTACCTCTTTGCCATTCATGTCCTTGTGATAATTGTCGAGCTGCTTCCCCAAATACTCGATAACAGAATCCTCATCTGTTTTTCCGCTAGGAGTTTTGAAGTTTTTGATGGCTTTGACGACTTTCGAGCAATAAACCTGTCCATCAGTTGCGATTTTCTTTTTTGCATCCATTGCAATGTTCGTCCTATTGACGACGTATTGACGGACAGCCATGTGTTTGAGTAGCAGACCCGTGTAGGCAAGCCATCTATCACGCATGTAACTCCAGTCCAGGGCGACGAAGGAATAGGCACCCAAGTGACCTGGGGGAATTACCTTAAATCTGCAGTATTCGAATGCTCTTGTAATGACACGACCATAACTGCCAACGTTGACAGTACATTCGAGCAAAACCATTCCACGAAAATCAACGTCCGTAATTGGACGTTCATTCAATCGTTTTATCTGAACAGTGATTGGGCTGCCACCGAGCAACCTGGAAGAGAGTCCAAAACCACCTTCTTTGATTGGTTTTAGTGCAATCTCATTGGTTTTGGGAACTTCGATGGTCTCTTCAGAAGGGCTTAGCGGATCCTTGAAATAAGCTGCCCATTTTGGATCTGGCTGGTCGGGGAACTTATTTATCTCTTGAGCAAGGGCTAAATTGGCTTCGTTGATAGCAGATTCTGCCAACATTCTTGCCACTGCACCCTGATTGAATATGCGATTAGATCTAGTCGCAAACTGTGTAAACCAGTTAAAAAGAGCGATTGCGAACAAGAAACAGAGAACCATGAAGGCTAGGAAGATTAGTGTGCCACTTCCTCTGCGTCTGCTTTTTCCTCCGAGTAAAAGAGCATATCTGAAATTCAAGGCTCCATCCTTTCAGGAGACCCGCTTATATGAATTCTTATTTTCGAACGGTGAGAACCATTCAGCAATTACCAGCCAAAGGCTTCAGTGATAGCGTCCCAAATTCCAAAGAAGTCAAAACCCTCATCAGAGATTGATTTTACTTCGCCCATTCCTGGAACGTTATTAGTTTTTTTGGTGTCAGAAAGGTTTTCGTCGACTTCTTTCCCCAAATCGGCATTGCCTTCACCTGATTCAGGATCGCGCTCGACTTTTTCAGTGTTCTTTTGACCAACAAGGTTTGTGTTTACACCATCGTCGCCAAGATCTTCGTCTGAACCGGTGCCTGTGCCACCATTGTCATCGTCATCGTCGTCATCATCGTCGTCGTCATCGCCGCCATTGATCTCTGTAGTGACTTCGCCACCAGATTTTTCTTCTTCCATCCTCTTCTGAAGATTTGGATCGGACATGACTTCGTCAAAGTTACTTCCATCAGCTTTGAGCTTTTCTACGACTGCGTCGAAGAGAGCTTTTGAGGGAAGATAGTAGGTATCTCCTGCATATATCCAATTGACGTCGCTTATATCTCTACCATTGTTTTGATTGTTGAAACAGGCTAGGGCTGCAAAGGCCTTTGGCCCACCACCACCATATAGTGCATTTACCCAGCCGCTAACTGTAGATCTATTTCCAGGGCATAACTCGTCGTCACTGGAACTAGCTGTAACATTACCACCTTTTTCGATGATTTCAGCTTTAGTTACTGCGAAAGCGGAACCTACCAATGGAAGAAGAGCGATGAGGGCTGCTAGCAGTCCTGTCAAAACACGTTTCATTCAGACCACCTCCTGGTCGTTTTAGCTACCTGTCGAAAGAGCTTTCCCTGCTGGGAAAGTCGGATCGGTCAACACCATTGCATTTGCAACTGTCTTAAATCTCGCTTTACCCATTTCTGGTATTTCATAGGTAACGCGGACTTGGACGGTACACATTCGTTCTGGCAAAGTTGGATCTTCTATGACGGTGGGCAATATTTCGTAATATTTGAGTTCTTTTTTATACCCATCCATCGTTGCCTTGAATTGTGGATTAGCATCCATCAATGCCTGAATTTTTGGATCTTCCCAAGGACATATGAGTGGATCTTTGCACTGGTCTGCTTTGGAGTAGATTGTGCCAATGTTGCCTGCTTCTTCTACCAGTTTTTTGATATGCATCTTCTTCAAAATCTCAGTCATGTTGTTCGCAATCGAAGCAGCAAAAGTACGTCTACGATTAAAACGAGTCGTTCTGCTGTTTTTTACGAGAGACTGATATATAGGAATGATGCCAATCATCAAGATGAGAATAGTGATAACTATCTCGGCCATTGTGAAGGCGCGGCTTCGGCTATTTTTCAAACTAGCCTTCGCATTAGATTGCATGAACTACTAAAACCTCACTATCAAAAAATACACCTTATATATCACCAATAATTATACAGAGCTCTTTACAAAGTGACTAGCCCTAGAGTGCCATTCTGTTGCGCTTTTCAATACCGACCATTCTGACACCTCTGCATGCGTCCACAACTAGACCATTGTATGCACCCACAACTAGACCATTGTATGTGTCCACAATTGTCCCTCGAGTTTTTGCCCATGTCTTACTATGGTTGCCCTCAAGCTTACGTTCGAAATTTCCTGTGTTATCCTTCTGGCCATGTTTAAAAACAACACAAAAAAGTCTGTTTCAACAAAAGAAGACGAAAAATGCAGGGCTGAGGGCAGATGCGGGAAAGGTTACACTCAGAGTGGGAACCGTGTGCTCTTCGCCTCTTTCGACGTGGTACCTGCTCCCAAGGGAGCTTCGACGCACATCCTGCAGTCCACGAAGGCACTGGCTGCCCATATTGGGCCCGTCACCTTCATTGGACCTGGAGCGCCAGGATTGGCGGGGCAAGAGACTCTCGCTGCGGGTGTTGTGGCCGAGCGAGTTCCACTCCCGCAGGGCCGGCATTTCCTGAAGCGCGTTGAAGCATATCAGCTGTATCTCCGCGATTGGCTCGCGGAGCACGGCTCCTCCTTCTCCCATATCCACTTTAGAGACATTTGGTCAGGTCTACCAATTCTCGATTTTCTTGATGAGAAGCAACGGCAAGCTGCACAGGCTCTCAAGGAGGACGAGAATATTCATGCCGCGCGCATGCGCGATGACGCGTGTGATGGCGATGGCGATGGCGCGGGCGCGGGTGCGGGTGCGGGCGCGTATGGAGAAAAAGCTCCAGAGGCAGATGAATACCAGCGACCGCAGGTGGTGATGGAGGTCAATGGCCTGCCCTCCTTTGAGCTGGGTTATCACTATCCGGCTGTGCGCGAGAACAAGGGGTTTACGCGCAAGTTACGGGCCCAGGAATGCTCTTGTTTGTTGGCGGCTGACCGGGTGTTGACAGTGAGTCCGACGAATGCGCGCCATATTGAGTCTATGGGGATTTTGCCAGAGCGGGTGACGGTCATTCCCAATGGAGTCGATGTGGAGCGGTTTGCTCCGCCGGAGGGGGCGCGGCCGGGGACGGCTAGTGCTGGAACAGGTGTTGGCGCCGCGGCTGGTCCTAGTGTAAAACGCGAGGTGCCCAGGCTTTTGTATGTGGGGACTTTGGCTCCCTGGCAGGGTGTGACGACGCTTTTGCATGCTCTTAAGAAGGTGGTGCGCGAGCGGCCTGTGGAGGTCGTTTTTGCAGGGCGTGGGCGCAAAGTGTGGCTGAAAGATGCTCTGGCGCTGGCCAATGAGCTGAAAGTGCTGCCTTATGTGGATTTTCGCGGGGCCGTGGCTCCGGAGGCGGTGCCAGCTCTGGTGGCGGGGGCTGATTTGTGCTTGGCTCCCCTCGAGCGCACGCGGCGTAATACACGGCAGGGATGTTGTCCCATCAAGATTTTGGAGTATATGGCATGCGCGCGGCCCTTTGTGGCGGCCGATTTGCCGGTTGTGCGGGCTCTTCTTCCAGAGGGATTGGATTGCAGTGAGTTTTTGGTCTTGCCAGGCAAGCCCGGTCATTTGGCAGCACGGATTTTGGCATTGCTCGAGCCTTCGGAAGCGCATCAGGAGGAGATTTGTAAGCTGGCATGGGCTCTTCGCGACTATGTGGTCGAGCAGCGAACTTGGGAGCATAGCAATCGAGCCCTTGTGGAGTTTTATGGGAA
This sequence comes from uncultured bacterium, assembly GCA_964643655.1. GTDB lineage: Bacteria > Muiribacteriota > UBA6191 > CAZXTJ01 > CAZXTJ01 > CAZXTJ01. Next base: position 18,471 of record CAZXTJ010000048.1, on the reverse strand, counting down.
GTTGGGTTAACAAGCAACTAACCGCCAATGAGTCTGGTGGATTTTTACTTCACGTTGGGTCAAAGGGATTTCTGCGGCAAAGAAATAAGCGCTGTGACCGGGGAGACCGGCCCAGCGCCCTGATTAAACAATATGCTATTTGCTGTGCAAGTAACGGAGAAGTGAAGCGTAATCGTTGACATACCATCCAAGTGTCGTGCCAAAGTGTGAATGTGCGTTTTAACTGGATTTTTGATTTTGGGAGCGGCTCCTTTTTGGGAAACCCGTCTCATTTTTGGACCGGGGCGTCTCATTTTGGGACGGTGGGGAGGCTGAGATGAAGGTAACTGTTCTCGATTCAGGATTGTGCACAGAGGAAAAACCTGAGCCTTGTTCGATGGTAATCTTTGGTGCTTCCGGAGATTTGGCGCGGCGCAAGTTAGTGCCAGCGCTTTATGCCTTATATATAAGGAAGCTCTTGCCCGAGGGATTTTATTTTGTTGGCTGTGGGCGTTCGGAGCTTAGTGATGAGGAGTTTCGAGAGCGGCTGCGTGAGTTTTTGCCGGCTGATGGGGGGGGCGCAAGACGGAGCAGCAGCGACATCACTGAGGATGCGAAAATTGGCTCCTCTCCAGACGAGAGCTTTGGCTCCTTGGCAGAGTTTTTGGGTAACTGCAAATATGTGCAGGGAAGTTATGATGGTGAAGAGCTATACCGCAAACTTGCGTCCCTCTTAAGGGAGTGTAAATCCTGCCGCGACCATAAAAACCGCATCTTTTATCTTTCAACGCCGCCGAAGTTGCACGGAATGATTGTAGAGGGGCTGGCCAAAGTTGGTTTGACGAGTGGAGCTGGTGCTGGAGAAAACGCCGGTGATGCTGGAGAAAACGCCGGCGATGCTGGAGAAAAAGCCGG
>CAZXTJ010000048.1:0-17477 GCA_964643655.1 uncultured bacterium | reverse complement strand
GCCGGCGATGCTGGAGAAAAAGCCGGTATTATTGGGAAGCAGGAGCTCGTTGATGGCCGCGCAGCTCATGCTCGCGTTGTTGTGGAGAAACCCTTTGGCCGCGATTTAGAGTCTGCGCGCAAGCTCGAGTGTGACTTGCGGAGCCATCTCGATGAGACGCAGATTTACCGTATTGACCACTATCTTGGCAAAGAGACAGTGCAGAATATTTTGATGTTCCGTTTTGCAAATCTAGTTTTTGAGCCAGTATGGAATAGGAATTACATCTCCAGTGTGGAAATCACCGTTGCTGAGTCTCTGGGAGTGGAAAAGCGTGCTGGTTATTATGACAATTCAGGTGTCTTGAGAGACATGTTCCAGAACCATATGCTGCAACTATTGGCATTGGTTGCGATGGAGGCTCCTACAGGCTTTGACGCTGATCGCATCAGGGATGAACGTGTTCGCCTCTTAAGAGCAATCCATCCCCTGCCCTTGTGTTGTCTTCCTAGTTGGATGGTTCGTGGCCAATATGACGAAGGTGAGATGGATGGCAAATCTGTTCATGCCTATAGAGACGAAGATGGAGTTGCTGAGGACTCTCAGACAGAGACATATGCTGCATTGAAACTCTTTGTGGACAATTGGCGGTGGAAAGGTGTGCCATTCTTTCTTCGTTCGGGTAAGAGGTTGAACAGAAAACTCTCTGAAATAGCTATAACGTTCAAACAGGTGCCTCACTCCATGTTTTCGCCTTTTGTGCCGGAACGTGCTCTGACTCCCAATGTTCTCGTGCTCACAATCCAGCCTCAAGAGGGACTAACCCTAACCATCCAGGCAAAACATCCAGGACCAAAACTGTGTATATCTCCACTGAAAATGTCCTTCTCTTATGATAGTGTTTTTGGAACCAATCCACCTGATGCCTATGAGCGCCTGTTGCTCGATGTCATGTTGGGAGACCAATCGCTCTTTGTTCGCCATGATGAGATGGAGATTACTTGGTCTTTCATCACTCCGCTGCTCGAGACCATTGCCGAAGGGAAAAATGCACCTAAGCTGAAGTTCTATCGTAGTGGTGGAGAAGGACCAGAGGCGGCTGACGAGCTCGTCCGCTCTACAGGCCATGAGTGGCGCTCAATTGCGAAAAAGGACTAACCATTCTTTGCCTTTATGGCTAGGAAGTCTTTTAAAGCTCGCGATTTAGACAACTCGATAAGGCCTCAGCTAAATCGGTCACCCCTCTCGCGAGGCAATTTCCCATCGTGGTAAGGTTTTGTTGACGACTTTTGTTCGCAACTTAGAATTTGCCGATTGGGGGCTACCATGCCTTTGAAGCTTGAAGATGTTGAATATTGGAAGGATTTCCATGACACGATGGATATCCCTTCTTTTAAGCTCTCTTTTGTTCACCATTTGAAATACACACAAGCCGAAGGAATTGGTTCGGCAACACCTCTCGACGAATATATGGCAGCTGCTCTGGCTGTGCGCGACAGGCTCATCGAGCGAATGTTGAGGACGCAACGGACTTATCTCGAGAAGGACGTCAAACGCGTCTATTACATGTCCATGGAATATTTGATGGGTCGTTATCTGGCCAACAATATCCTCAACTTGAAATATTTCGACACAGCTTGGACTGCTCTGCGCGAAATGGGCTTAGAGCTCGATGACATGCGCGAGTGGGAAGTAGACGCCGGTTTGGGCAATGGAGGTTTGGGCCGTTTGGCAGCCTGTTTTCTCGACTCTTTGGCCACCCTTCAGTATCCGGCCTACGGTTATGGCATTCGTTATGAATACGGCATTTTCCGCCAGGAAATTCTCGACGGCCATCAGGTTGAGCGACCTGACGAATGGTTACGTTGGGGAAATCCTTGGGAGATCCCCCGCCCTGAGGCTTTCCAGATTGTCGAGATGGACGGTTATGTAGAACATATGGAGGATGAGCAAGGCCGTTTCCGCGCCCATTGGGCAGGGACAAAGAAGGTCTTTGCTCAGCCATATGACACTCCTGTTGTTGGTTTTGGCAACAACACAGTCAACCTACTGAGACTTTGGTCAGCGCGCTCTTCAGAGGCCTTTGATTTCGACATCTTCAATCACGGAGACTACGTCAATGCTGTCATGGACAAAGTTCTCAGCGAAACTATTACCCGTGTTCTTTATCCCAATGATGAGACATATCAAGGACGCGAGCTGCGATATCGACAGCAAGTTTTCTTTGTGCAGTCCACGCTCAAAGACATCATCCGTCGTTATTTGAAAAACCACGATGACTTTGAAGCATTTGCTGACAAGACAGCCGTGCAGCTCAATGACACTCACCCAGCTTTAGCTGTCAGCGAGTTAATGCGATTGCTCGTCGACATTCATCTCCTGCCTTGGGACAAAGCTTGGGACATTACGGTAAAAACTTTGGGTTATACGAACCACACATTGCTGCCAGAAGCCCTGGAAAAATGGCCTGTTGATTTGGTGAAACAAGTGACTCCGAGAAACTTGGAGATCATTTATGAAGTCAACAGACGTTTCCTCGACGCCGTTCACATTCGCTGGCCTGGTGACAATGAAAGGCGACGGCGGATGTCCATCATCGAAGAGGGACAGACCAAACAGGTGCGAATGGCTCACTTGGCAATGGTGGGAAGCCATAGCGTAAATGGAGTGGCAGCGCTTCACACAGAACTATTGAAAGAGCGTGTAGTTCCTGATTTTGCCGAAATGTTTCCAGAGAAGTTCAACAACAAAACCAATGGCGTTACGCAGCGTCGGTGGATGAACCAAGCCAATCCCCTTCTCTCTAAGTGGATAACTGAAAAGATTGGTGAAGGTTGGTTGACTGATTTGGATCAACTTCGCGAGTTGATGCCCTTCATCGAGAAGGAGGAAGAACGACAAGTCTTCCGTGAAATCAAGATGGGCAACAAAATCCGCTTGGCCAAAATCATAAAAGATGTGATGAACATACAAGTTGATACGGACTCCATCTTCGACATCCAGATTAAGAGAATTCACGAGTACAAACGTCAACACCTCAATGCGCTGCACATCCTCTATCTCTATAACAAGATCAAACGTGATCCCAATTTTGATATGGTGCCGCGTACCTTCCTCTTTGGCGGAAAAGCTGCTCCCGGTTATTTCATGGCCAAGAGAATAATCAAATTGATCAACGCCATTGCAGCCCTCGTGAATAATGACCCCGATGTTGGTGGAAAGATGAAAGTCATCTTCTTGCCCAACTATCGTGTATCACTTGCAGCGAGAATGTTCCCCGCAGCAGACGTCTCTGAGCAAATATCTACAGCTGGAAAAGAAGCCTCTGGAACAGGGAACATGAAGTTCGCCCTCAACGGAGCTTTGACCATCGGCACCCTCGACGGTGCAAATGTTGAGATCAAAGAAGAGGTTGGCGATGAGAACATTGTCATCTTTGGTTTGACTGCAGACGAAGTTGCGGCGTGGCGCAATCGTGGCTACAATCCGAGAGAAATCTACGAGCAAAATGGCCCACTACGCGAAATACTCGATCAAATCAACTCGGATTTCTTGTGCCCAGGCGAACCAGAACTCTTTGAGCCAATCTTCTACAAATTGGTCAACGAAGATCCATTCTTTGTCTTGGCAGACTTTGATGCCTATGTTGAAGCGCAACGCAAAGTAGACGAACTCTATCGAGACGAAGAGAACTGGACCAAAATCACAATGCGCAATATGGCACTATGTGGCAAGTTCAGCTCAGACCGAACCATTCATCAGTACGCAAAAGAAATTTGGGGCCTCGAACCAATCTCGATTGAGCTGCCCAAACCAGGTTGCAAACCCTGCCCCTAGGAGTTTGTCTTTGGTCTAGTTTCTAGTTATTGGTTCTATGGCTCAAAGCATCCAGTGTCTGACCTCTAGCCAGAAGAGTTTTCTTTTGCCTTGAAGTCAAATCGTGCGGCTTTGGCTTTTGATGGGGGTTTCGCTCCGTTTTCTCCGACGTCGGAGTTGCTTTTGGGGGTGTCATAGTTGAGAGTTTCCTTTGGTTGTGATGTTGTCGCTGGAGTTGGAGTTTGGCTGGCGTGAGTTGATGTTGCAGACGTCGTTGTTCGTTGAGTCGGAGTCTGAGCAGGACTCACTGCTCGGTTTCGAAAGGCTCGATAGGCCCTGTCATTTTTGTCTTTGATTGCCTCCTCACGAGAGTGGATACCTGTGTCTTCACGGAAACGGACTTTGTATCTCGTGGGACCATTCTTGTCGATTCGCGCTCTGTCTAACTCTGCAAGCGACAGCCTCGTTAAGGAGAAGACTCCATCGTGGATCATACTGTGATGTTCTTCGCAGAAAAGACCTAAACAATCGGGATCGTGGTTGTACTCCACAGCGTAACGCTCTAGATGGTGGTACCTTTTGCCCTTTTTATTACAGCCCGGGAAGCAGCAAAATCCACCTTCACGATGTTTTACGAATCGCTTGATTGCACGCAGAATGTAACGACCGATTGGTTTTCCTTTGTCCCTGCAATCAGCTGCATATGTTGCCCATCTCTCTTTGGCCTCGAGACGCTCCTCATCTATGTAAACGGGGTAATGTTTTTCGATTCTTTTGTTGAGATCTTCTTCACTCAAAATGACAGGCCCCCAAGAAGTTGCAGTGCGATACTCGTCGGAACCATCGTTTTTGAAAACTACTTCTTCATAGATAGGCAATCCGTTGGCTTCGAGATCGAAATGATTGAGAATGTATTCAATAGCGTCATTCAGTTGGGGAGGACGTTTCTTCTCTTCTTTGAATTTAACAATCAGACTTTCATGGACATGCTGGATCCTTTGAAGCAGTAGAGGATCTATGTTGCATGCCACGGTTTCTCTGCCCCGGAAACTTTTCTCTCCGCAGACCTTACCTGTAATAACAGTTTGATCTTGATCATTAGCCCCTTGCGCAGCACCGGTTTTTGAAGAGTTACTGCCATCACTTTCACGATTGACACCAGTTATTGGAGAGTGAGTCGTCGTTTCGTTTTCGTCTGAGCTGCCGGGCTTCGGCTTGTCTTTACCGCTGCCAGAATTATTGCCTGTGTTACTACCAGAGTTGCTACCAGCCTTGCTGCCAGAGTCTCCTTTACTGCGGCCTTTGTTTCCACCCTTTTTACCGTCCTTATTACCGCCATTACCACCATTACCGCCATTACCGCCATTGCCGCCTTTGCTCTCCTTGCCGTCTTTGGCTTCCTTGGCTTCCCTCTTCTTTTTTCTTTCACGCTGAGCAACTTCGCGTATTGACTTGTATGTCATTGTTTGAAGTCGGCGCAGCCAATGTCGCTCGTTTTTGAGAGTGAGTAAATTAGCCACTTCTTCAAACTTGGGCCAGCCTACAGCGCCATCCTCAAAGAGCTTACGCACACCATTGAAATTGCTGAGCTTCCTTGCTATTCGCAGTATTTTTTCCGTGAGTTCGTTACTAAAACCTGCCTTGACGGAAGCATAGAAATAGATACTCGTAAAACCTTCTTTGTAATAGAGCTTCCGATTATTAATCTCAGCTAAACCACCAGCAAATTTTCTCTTCCACCGCAGTGCATTGGTACCGAACATGTCCATCGTTTCTCTAAGTTCGTTGTCGCACATTTGATGAAAGCGAAGCCTGGGAAGACTAAAAGTCTTTTTTCCTCTCTCTTTCTTACCCACCAATGAGACCTCCTGTCCGTGTTGAATATTCTAACATTCGCGAAATTCGTTTTCTAATTTAGGAGTATATTCAGAAGTCCATCAGACTGTAATCTGACAAACCTAAACACCGAAACAGCGCGACAATACAGCATAACGAAGAGGATGTCTCCTTAATCTGTATTAAGAGTGGGAGGCAAAATCGTGTCAAGCTAATTAAGATCCATCCTTTGCTTATTCGGCGACCAAGGTTAACAGCCAGTCACAGACCTTAACACTCCAATTACTCCTCCCTCCCTAAGAAGAATTTTTTTTTTAAAACTTAAAGGGCCTTGATTTATGAACAACTGAAAATTTTTTGAAACTATTTTGCAAATGGCGGGTTTGAAGAGAGTGAGAAAAACCACGATTGTGTGAAGTGAAACAGGCGGTAAAAATATGCCACGAAAGAAACTTGCTCCATATGAAATGCACGAAGTTGCCTATAAAAAAATAAAAGCCGCTGGTGGTTTGCACTGGGCTGATAGAGCAGGAAGCGGCGATGAGACTCCAATAGATAAAGAGTTGCTCGAATACTTGAGCTCCATTTTGAGAAAACCTTGGGCAAAAGCTCGAGACTCTGTGCTCGAGATTGGCTGCGGCTCAGCTGTCCTTCTTCGTTGGTTGCTGTCTCAAGGGTTTTCTTGTGGCACTGGCATTGACGTCAGTAAATCGGCAATCGAACTAGCTCAAGAGCAATCTGAGGGTTTACCAGTCCTATTGAAGAAACATGACCATTTGTCATCTTTAGTGACTGAGCCTGATTACTTTGACTTCATTGTTGATGGACATTGCCTTCATTGCATAACTAATGAAAATGACCGAGAGACCTTTTTCTCCAATGCATACAAGCTCCTCAAACCAAATGGCGTCTTGGTCGTTTCCACAATGTGCTCGCCTGTTAACGGGAAGAAAATGCGAGAGGACTTCTCCCATGCGCTCTATAAAAAGGGAACACACTACTATTCTTTTTCAGGTGGAGAAAACTACTCAGGAGCAATCGAACAGGACGGCAAATATTATGTGCCTCAACGCTATTTCGAACATTGGCAGAACATTCTGCGACGAGTTCGCCGTAAAGGTTTTGCCATACTGGATTTCCATTACAGCGCAGCTGTAAACAATGACGACCTGTGCAGCCATCTCCACGTTGCAGCAAAGAAGAGTATGTAGAGATAAAAGCGCTAGAAGAGTTCAGGCGAGTTAAGGCCCCAATGAACTTTGCTCACACAGAGAGTCCGTTTAAGCTAAGGTTTCAGTTTGTCAGCGAGCTCTCTATTCATATGACGCTCTGCTGTGACGGAGGCGGTCCTTCCTCGTATGTCTTTGACTGTCTTCAAATTTACAGCAGCGACTTTTTGTGGAGCTTGTGTGTTGGAGAGTATTAAATCACAAACGATAGAAGCTTTGTTGGCAGCACCAAGGTGCAAAGGAGTCATGCCAAGTACATCCTTGGCGTCTTTCAAGGCTCCCTTCTCGATTAAAAGCAAAGCCAACTGATCGTTTTTGAACATTGCAGCATAATGGAGCGGAGTTCGCTGCAGGCGGTTCTGTGCATTTGGGTCTTTGTTCTTTTCAAGGAGGAGCTTGGTGACTTTTCCTTCTTCATCGAGCCCCACCTTGTGTAGCAGTGTGTTTTCGAGATTGTCCTGCTCGTTGATATTAGCTCCTTTGGTAAGGAGATATTCAACAATGGCCTTCCGGTCTGCAGGTGGCTGCCCTAGCATGATGAACATTGCTCCAAAGGGATTTTTGAAGCGACCGCCGGGACCTCCAGGGCCACTGGGACCGCCGAAAGGGTGATTATCCCCAAAAGGACTACCGTGAGCTCCAGCCATCTTCTGCCTAGCTCGTCTGCTCTTATCAATCTGAAATCCTTCGAGGACGTGATGGAGAATGCCTGTTCCTGTTTTCGTCTTTGCAGTGAGGCTTGCTCCGCGTTCTACGAGCAGTTTTATGATCTGCAGATGGCCTCCCAGGCAGGCGGCCAACAAGGGAGTCGTGCCATCTTTAGCTCTCTCATCGACAGAAGCTCCCTCCTCCAAAAAACGCTTCACCTCACCTTCATCTCCCACCATGGCTGCTGTCACTATGGGGGGGGTTTCTTTCCTTCCACCGCCTGTCATCATGGTCATCAATCCTGAGGCCAAAGCTTTGGCCAGCTTGGCACGGGCCTCATCGGTGAGTTCTTCCTCTTTGCCAGTTTTCAGCCACTGCCAACTGCCAGTTTTGTTGCGAAAGTTGGCGTACCCGCCCGAATGGGCTCGAAAAGCCATGGAGGATGAACCTCCAGGTTTTATCTGCAATTTGGCAAGCCCTTGCCTGTAGGCGAGATCAGCCTCTTTTAATTTTTTACCATGGGCCAAATATACGGCAAGAGTGATATACGAAGCTCCCACACCTATCTTTGGATGTTCGGCATTCTCCAGCACGTCTATTGCTTTGCGCTGACTCTTCGCAGCCAGCTCATGTTTGCCCAACTTTTTGTACACATAGGCCATATGAGTCAAACATTGGTGGCGCAAATCGACGGTGCGCATGCTGTCATCGCCTTCAGTCATCTTCAGGAAACGACGAAAGACTTTGATTGCCTTGGGGTGCAACTTCTCGACCTGACTGTAATTGATACCCAAAGAGAAGAATGAATAAGTTGGCCGCCAGTGAGTCTTGCCGTGGCGTCGCCGCTGTATTGAGATGAGTGTCTTGATGGTCTTGGACGCCCGCATTTGTAAACCTGCCGATTGCTGAGCACGATAAAGGCGTTCGAGGAGCTCTTCTCCTTTGTTGGAGTCTAAGCCTTCGCTCTCCTTAAGCTGTTTGGCTTCGCGGAGTAGCTTCTTGCTCTTCTCCAGACCCTGCTTGCGCTTGAGCTCGCGCCAAGCTTTGAAATCATAACTCCCATCCGGCCCGCGGGGGATTGGAGGACCTCAGCCTCCGCCAGCTGTGGGAACTCGACCAGCTGCGAGAGCTCGACCAGGTAAGGGAGCTCGACCACGTAAGGGAGCTCGACTAGCTGCGAGAGCTCGACGAGGTAGGGGAACTTTGCCAGATCCGAAACCAATATTGACTGAGGGACGCTTGCGAGCCCCGGCTGCATATGCAATCTCAACGAAAGTAGGAATTATGAAAAGGAAGATTGTGTAAGCGATTAAGAGCTTAGGCTTCTCTGTGCCCATCCCTTGCGGCCGCGCTCTTGGCCGCGCTCTTAGCTCTCTCTCCACTCTTCTCCCCTGCCCCCTCAATTGGTAGCGCCAGCGGTGGGTGAGTGGCGCTCGTCAAATTGCTCACTATTCCTATTGTAGCGAAAGAGACGACAAGGGCGGGTAAAAATGAGGGAAATTCCTGGCCTGGGTAGGTACTTTTGGCCCAGAGCTCGACTCCCCCCCAGGTGATGAAACCGAGTGCCATAGCGGCCAGAGCGCCAGGTTCGTTGGCTCCGGACCACCAGAAACCGAGGACAAAGGGAGCAGCCAGCGAGGACGAGGCAGAGGACTGCGCCAAAGGGGTCAACTATGACGCCCAGTATTCCTTCTTGGTAGGCGGCGCCTGCGGCTCCGAGACAGGTGCCTGCGCCGAACCAGGTGGCGAAGACAGTGAAGGTACAAAGCCAAGTGGGCAAGCGGCGTCCGGCGACAAGGAAATCGTCTCCTTCTTTCACATTGCGACCAGCGAGAAAACCTACGAGCAATGTGAAAGCGAGATAAGCTATTACCCCCACGAGGACAATAGTCTGCCCCGTCATAGACGCTGCCTTCGCAGTTAGGCCCTGCCTTTGAGCTCTGCCTACGTAGAGATTCCAACTCTGAGCAGGGGTAAAAATGGTCTCTCGAGAATGAGCTATTTTATCGCCTGAAGTTCAGATTTTGCTAGTTTTCATGCAGAGGTGTAGCGATTATTTTGCCTCTATGCAAGAAGAGGGACTGCTGTGTCCCTCTTCTGTGTCTTTTCTATTTCTATCTATGTCTCTTTAGTGCGCATGGGAGCTCGTCAAAAGCCGAAAAGCCCAAACTGAGAGCTGCTACGCGCCAGTCCAAAACTTAGCGCCCGCGGTGTCCTTCTTCTTCAACAGTTTCGAGATGATGTTTGATAGAGAGTTCGTTGAAGAAGTTTTCCTCGAAGCGAATGACACCTTGGAGTTTCTGCACGCCAGTGGGTACCCAGTAGTTTTTGTCTATACACACATCAGTGCCAGGGCCCATTTGGGTTGCCTTGAGAAACTGCTCGCCCTTGGGAATGAGAGGGTTGGAGCCGTCATAAAATTCGCCATATTTCTTTGAAGGAGCCCAGAGTTTCTTCTCTGGGAAATACCAATAGGCGTTATCACTCGTGTTCTGAGGGTCGTTGTTGTCATAAAGAACGAGCTGGTAAGCGTCTTCCAAGTCACCATTGGCACCCTCGCGTGCTTTGTACTTGAGGATTTTGTAACCAACTACGGAGTGGCCCCAAATCTCTTTCGTCGTTGATCCCCAGAAACCGACTTCTGCTGCACCGACGCGTGGCGCTTTGATGTAACGAACGAATTGCTCGAAAGCAGGTTGACCTTTGCGCATTTTCTTGTCAATCCACGCTGCAGCCTGAGTGCCTTTTCTGATGAGCAACATCTGGTTGTCGAACATACGCATTGCATGTTCTTTGGATTTTTCTTTGACGAGAGCAGCTTCGAGAGCTTTTGTGAGCTTTCTTTTGTTGCTCATGAATTGGCGTAGACGATAGGGTTTTATTTTTTCTGCGCGAACACTTTGAGGCTCTGAACAGATATTGGGAATTGGCTCGAGAATCCAGTCGGGCAATTCGAAGTCTTTTGCAATCCTTTTTCCGTATGCTGGAATGCGGTGTGGTCCAGCATTCATTCTCTCTTCATCTGTTAGCAAATGGGGGAGAATGAACCACTGGAAATAACGAATGGTGAACATGGAGATGCCGTAACAGACTCCGTGATTGATGCGTTTCATTCCAGAGATTGAAGTCTCAATGGCTGTGAAGTTGTAAAAATCAGGGGCGTCGAGTTCGCGCTCGAAATAGTTGTGGGCGTGGACGATAGGTTCACCCAAGATTGTGTAGGGTCCAACCTTACACACTTCTTTTAGTTTTGGTTTGTCGTCTCCTCCGTCTCCTCTTCTAAAGAGGTCGGAAAAGAATTCTCCGATTTGGGCGCGACAAGTTGTAGGAGCAAGAGCTCCAAAACAAATGACCAATGTTAGTGCGAGAAGATGAATGTGTAGTCTAGTCATCGATTTCATTAATAAGCCACCTCCTCATTGGCGAGGGCTGGTTTGCGAAATTCGAGGTCGAAATCTCCTTTGAAGGTGAAACTTCCCTTTTTGCCGATGATTTCTTTAATGCCCTGATAGATGTAATAAATGACACCAACGAGACAGGCCACGGTTGCAGCTCCGCCAACGGCTGTGAAAAGGAAGACTTGAGCGGAGAGGCCATAGACCATAAAACCTAGTGTAACCATTCCGATTGCACCTACTGCTGCCACCATAAAGAGTGTGCGGACGACTGTCCAAATGGCTTTGAAAACCTTTTTCGTTCCGCCAGAGGCTTTGGCGCCATCAGGAGTAACGCTTGCGAGATGGTCGCGTTTGAGATCTTCAATAACCTCTTCGGGCGTTGCACCTTTGTGGATTTTGTTGACGACGACTTCAGCGTCGTCGATGACCTTTTCGAGCTGCTTGCGGTCTGCATTGGCCATCTCGTGCGCCACTGAGTCAAAGGTCTCTTCAATATTGCGAATGAGCAAACCACGAAGCATTTGGTCATCAGCATTTTGCAGAGCATTGGGTAGAATATCAACGCCTGCGACCTCTTTGATTTTGTTGCGGAAACCGGAGGCGCCCATTTCGTCAATGGCGTCAGAGGCGCGTTTCATCAAACCACTGCGAAGTTTTTCGAATGGATTCTTGCGAGAGCCTCCTTTGGAGAATAGGTTTTTACGCAGCTGGTACATCTTCAACTTGATGGAGACGAAATCCTTCTTCGTCTGCTCCCAGTCACGCTTGAGAAATTCTCCCACGCCCCTCATATCGGCCTTGGTCTGTTCCCAATCGTTCTTCCAGAAGTCTTTGAAACCCTGCCATGAAGCTTTGCTCTGCTCTTCAGTGCCAAGGTGATCGAGGCGAGACATTTCTGAAGACCTGATATTGGCTTCATACTCTTTTGCATTACGAGCACGTTCTGCAGCCATCAGCGGCGCAGGTGCCAAAACGCCAAAAGCAAAAACCAGGGCTACCAGAAGATTTAGATACCTGTTAGGAGCCATCGAATATCCTTTCCCCATAAGCACATGTGCCTTCTAAACGGGCCTTTTGTGCCATATTTACAACGCTCGATTGTTATCCGCATCAATTGCTTGGCAACGAAAAAATCGTCCCCGCATTCCTATATACGTATAAAAGATGGAAAGGGTTGCATGGCCTTGGGAGAATGATTGCGAGAAGATGGATAATCCGTCTCTAAGAGGGAAGAAAAAGGGAAGAAAGAGCAAGACAGAGAGCAAGCTCGAAGACAGAAACGGAGGCAGAGCCTCCCCAAAGAAAGAGACAGAGACGGAGGTGAACCTCCGTTATTCCACCAAACTTATGGCTTTCTGTACGGCTGTTACGCCATCGGGCGCATAACCGTCGGCACCAATAGAGCTGGCAAAGTCGTCATCAAGGGGAGCCCCACCGACGAGCACCTTCACCTTATCTTTGAGGCCGGCAGTCTCGAGGGCTTTGATGACCTTCTGCATACGAGTCATGGTGTTGTTCAAAAGAGCTGACATGCCAATGAGATTGGCGTCGTGCTCTTTGGCAGCTTCGACGAATTTGTCGTCAGCCACGTCACAGCCCAAATCGATGACTTGGAAACCGGCTCCTTCGAGAAGAACTCCGACAAGGTTTTTCCCAATATCGTGCTGGTCGCCCTGGACAGTGCCCAAAATGACGGTGCCCCGTGTTTTTGCTCCGGCCTCTTTCAACTTCGGATGCAAAATCTTCATGGAAGTTTTCATAGCCTGTGCTGCCATCAATACTCCGGGCAGAAAGATGTCTCCCTCTTCAAAGGCGTCTCCAACGCGGTTCATTGCTGGAATGAGTGCGTCATTGAGCAATGAAAGGGCCTCAACGCCTTCTCCCAAACCTTCATTAACCAACTCTTCAGCTGCCGCTGCGTCACCTTCTTCGATTGCATCGCCTAGGCGTTCGATGAGACTCATTCTGCTCGGTCCTTCCTCTTGAGCCAATTGGGCTCTTCCGGACGACTGTTCAACTCCACTGAGCTGACCGACTAGTTTAATCTGGCCATTGTCATCCTTTTTAGTGGTGATTTCCATTGAATACTTCTGGAAGGCCCAAGCGCCACATTTATTTTTCTCACTTTTTTCTAATAGAGATAGTGGCTCAGCCGTCTGCTCCTTGAGGGCCACCTGCTGAGCGGTGATTTTAGTGGCACGGCACAGGTGGCTCTCATTAGACTCTCCCTAGACAAATCCGGGGGGCCCTCCCCCCAAGCATGCAGCGAAAGGAGCCACAATGGCCCACCGACAGGAAACTAACATCTTTCGACTGACTGCTAGGGTAAAAGCCTTTGCCCTCTCACTCTTCGTGCTCAACTTGCTCGCCCTCAGCCTGCTAAATGCTCCAGCCACCCTCTTGGCCGGCGAGGAGGACTTGGCTCCCATCTCCATGGCTGGCCCCGATGGCCAAGGTCTCCACCTCGAAAAGATGAACATGAAAATCGCTCTCCACGGATCCCTCTCCCTCACCGAAATGGAGATGGTTTTCCGCAATCCCAAACCGCGCCAAGTGGAAGGCAAGTTCAACTGCACCCTCCCCACAGGTGCTACCATCTCTCGTTTTGCCAAAGAGGTAAATGGCAAACTAATGGAAGGCGAAGTGGTCGAACGCAAAAAAGCCACACGCGTCTACACTCAAATCCTCCACACAAAGCGCGACCCAGCCCTCCTCGAACAGGACCAGGGCAACGTCTTCAAAGCGCGCGTCTTCCCCATCCCAGCAAATGGCACCGTGCGCCTCGTCCTCTCTTATAGCCGCGTCGCTCCCGTAACAGAAAGCGGAGAACGACGCATAGAAGTGCCCCTCAAGGGACTGCAAAAAATGAAAAACTTCGAGCTCCTTGCCGTCTGCCGCCCTATGCCAGGCGAAGTCGTCGAGCTCGCTGACGCTGCAGGCAACAAAAGGCCCATGAAAACCCGCGACCGCGTTGTTTTCGCAGAAGAGCGCTCGGAAGAGGATTTCGAACCCAAAGAGGACCTCGTCTTCATCTTCCGCCCCTCAGCCTCAGCCCAGCGCACCACCTTCTTGCGCGCTGGAGACTTCCAAATGGTCTCCGTCCGCCCCCAAGTTCCCCAAGGCCGCCGCGGCGCTGACGAACGGCCCTGGCTCTTTTTCGTGGACACATCGGCCTCTCTTGCTGGCCAAGGCGACTTGCGCCTCAAAGCCCTCGAGGCCCTACTAGACGAAATCAAAAGGGACGACAAAAAAGCCCGCGTCAAAATCTTCGCCTTTGACCTTGACGTGACGGAAATGAAAGCCCCCTCATGGCACGCTGCCCTCAAGGCAATCCGCGCTCGCCACTTCCTCGGTGGCACGGACATGGCGAAGCTCTGCCGCGACGTTTCGAGCGCCGCCAAAGCCCACAAACACGGAGCCCGCGTCGTCCTCGTCACTGACGGCGTGGCCACCTTCGGCACCAAAGACGTTGGCGAAGTGAAAAAATCCCTCGAGCTTTCTGCCCGCGACACCTTGCACATGCTCGTCATTGGCTCCAAAGAAGACGAACGAATGACACGTGCCCTCGCTGATGTGGGCCGTGGTCGTGTGGTCCGTCTGCCTCTTACTTCTTCTTGGAGGGAGAATGCCGCGACGGCTGCTTCATCTCTGCTCACACCAGTAGGTGTTACTGTCACTTTGTACGATGAGGGGGCGGAGTGGATTGAGCCGGCCGTCTTCCGCGACGTACGTCCCGGAGCAGAACTCGTCGCCTTCTCCAAACTGCGCGGAGCCGCTTCTTCGCAGGTGGGCATGACTTGGGACGAAAGTGTCGTCAAAGTTGGTGGCCGCAGGGTAGACCGGCAACTGAAAGGCAAAACCCTTTCCGAAGCTGAATTTGCTCCTTTGTTGGAACGCGAAGCCTATCGTGCTCGCCTCGCTCTGCTCGAGCGCCAACGAGACGACTGCACGGAAGCTGCCAAGCGGAAAAAACTCATCGACGAAATGATTAATATCTCAGTTGGCCGTCGCGTGTTATGTCCCCTAACTTCTTTGCTCGTCCTCGAGACAGAGAGGGATTACGAGAGATTTGGCATCGACCGCCGTGCATTGAAAGACATCATGGTCGTTGGTGACCGCGGAGTTGAGCTAAAGAAACGAAAAGCACCTCCCCGTCCACCTGTGGTGAAAAAACCACCTCGTCTACCCAAAAAGAGCCCGGAAAAAGCGAAGATGATGAAAAAGGAGGCCAAGCTGTCCATGCGCGAAATGGCTCGCACTGCTGACGACGACGATGAAGACGATGACACTAGCGGATACGCTGATGGTGATCCCAACGTGGCTGATGTTGATGACGAAATGTCAGAAAGTGAAGCTGAGGCAGACAACGTTGGCGACACACCTTCTGCAACTACTGGCTCTGAAAGCCTCGTGGGCACAGCGACAAGTTCTACCCGTGGTGGCTCTGGTGGCTCTGGTGGTGGCGGTGGCGGTGGAGAAGCCCTTTTGGGCGGCGATGCCCTCGACGGTGCACCTCCCCCTCCAGCGGCAACAGCACCTGTAGCAGCTCCATCTGAAGAAGTGATCAGTGAAGAACCGGCTCAGAACACGAGAGGAATGCGAGCTCCAACCAGAAGGTTCTCTTCGGCAGTTTCACGGCCCAGACCTAGGCCCGTGGCGCCAATGGTAACGCGAGATGTGGTTCCTCGTCGTAGCGTTGCTCCTCGTCCAGGGTCAAGCGATCGTGAGCGCAGACCAGCAAACCAACCTGTTGGTCGAGTTACTCAAAGAGCACAGAAAAAAGCTGCTCCTGCTTGGACAAAAGACCGAGATTTCAAACCAACAAAAATAATGTTGGCCAAGATGAAGGTTGCCGTCAAAGGTGCTCCCAAGGACAGACGTAAACGGAACGCCTACTGTTGGGGACTGGCCCGTTGTCGCCAGTTTGATGACCTGCGCAATCAGGGTCTCGATTGGCAACGTTACGATAATGCCAATCCAATGGTTTATGAATTTATTGGAGACGCTTTCTCAGGATTGCGTGATGAAGAGACGGCCCTGCGTGCTTACGCCTCCATCGCCGAAGTCTCTCCTGGGAACTCAGGACTTCTCAACAGAGCAGGTTATCTGCTTCTGCGCGGCGGCGAATATGAAATGGCTGAAACTATGTTCCGTTTTGCCATTGAACGCCGCCCCGATCATCACAACAACTATCGTGGTCTCTCCTTGGCACTTTGGTTACAGGGAAAGTACGAAGAGGCAGCCAAAGAACTAGACCAGGCAATGGGGCGGTCCTATAACTCTCGTTACAAAAACCTGAAACGTGTCCTTCGTGAAGAGCTAGGTTATGTTCTTCGTGCTTGGATGGAAGCAGACCGTTCGGCTCGTCATCGTGCAGAAGAGATGGCAGCCAAACATAACGTCAAAATCAAAAGAAAAGATGCTCTACGCATCACTTTGCATTGGGAGACAGACGCCAATGACGTTGATTTGCATGTTGTAGATCCGAGTAATGAAGAGTGTTATTACAGCCACAAGAACAACGCTTCGGGATTGAACCTCTATGAAGATTTGACACAAGGTTTGGGTCCTGAGGTAGCAACTGTGCCCCCAAGCAGATTATTGGAAGGCCCCTATCATATTGGCGTCAAATATTTCTCTGCTGGACCAATGGGCGTGTCTCGAGGCATTGTCATCGTTCAACGACCTGATGGGAAAAGAGCAAACATTCAAATCGAACCTTTTACTCTTTTGCCCGATGTTGCTGGTGCTTCAAAAGACATGCGCCATATTGCAGTCTTCGAGCACTGAGAAATCGCGGGCAGTGGAGTCTCGCGGGCAGTGGAGTCTCGCGGGCAGTGGAGTCTCGCAGGCAGTGAAGTCTCGCGGGCAGTGCAATTGATCTGCACTCGAGATGAACAAAAACTAAATATCTGCCAAATTCGTGTCACCGTGGCTTTTACAGGTCACGGTGGCATTTTTTAAGTTACCTTTTTCATCACGTGACAAGAAGAGTTCATAAGGACGACCTGCTGGGCAGAGGCTCTTCTTCTCTTTCAGAATGTCGCGAGCAACGAGGTCTTTCACTGTGACAGTGAACTCAGCCTTTGGATTGGCAAGATAAAAAGAATGTAGGCCATCAAGGACTGTTTTGCGATTTCGCTCGCAGAGAAAAGTATGGGATTGAGACTTTCTCTTTCGTTTTTTCAAAAAGGAATAGAGAAAAAGAAGGACAGCTACAATCAAGACAATAGCCACGGCGCCATAGGTGTGGGGACTTTTCAGAGCAGCTGCCCTGAGTTCATATAGTTTGTCCATCACAGTTTTCCTGTCCTTCGCCCCATTAGGACTTGGTCTTCATTGTTGCTCTAGTACATTTCTTTCTTGTAACGAGAGAGCTGATCCAATCACTCTCACACATAATAACATGGCCTAGATTTGAAACCTTTTTGTAGCTATACCAACTTTGGACTTCCTCTTTTCACTCAAGTGAGCCTTTATATTCTGTCTCTTTTCGAGCTAAAATTGTCTTCGAAGCTTCATTCTTGGAATGGACTTCTCAAAATAGCGACTTTCCTTTGGGGGGGTAAGT
>CAZXTJ010000047.1:13247-22744 GCA_964643655.1 uncultured bacterium | reverse complement strand
CACAAAAAGATACACCATGGTTAGAACATTCCAAAGAAAATGTCTAAAAATGGACTTTATATCTTATTTGAATGACGTCGTCGTCAGCGTCAGGATTGGCTGCGTCTTCCTCTGCGCGAGGTGTGAGATACTCGAATTGGAGTAAACAGTTGTCATTGATTTGGTGATTGAAGGCAAAGGTAAATGCATTACCAGAGCGGCCTGCGCCGCCTCGGCCAAATTCCCAGTCATCAAACCTAATAGTGGCAGAATTCTCTTCGTTGATTTCGTAGTTGACCAAGATGTTCCACGATTTGAAACCATCACCAGTGGGATTGCCGATGAGCTGCCAATCTCCATCAAGGAGGTGGCCCATCACTCTGAAGTCTTTGTAGAGCGTCTCAAAAGAGAGCTGCCAGAAAGAGACATCCATACTTGTTGGAGTACCGACTTGGTTGGGTTTTCCATTGTTGTCGAAATATCCTGCTTGATAACCGAAACGGCCATCATCAGTCACTTCTCGACTAAACATAGCGTAATAACAGTAAGAATCATCTCTCTCCACATTGGCACCGCCACCGGGCTGCTCATTAAAAAGGGCCAATCGACCTGGTGTATCGATGAGTGTGTTCGTTTCAGCTCCTGAACCACCACCAAGGGTCCAGACGACGTCTTTGCGTGGATAATCTCCTTCTATGGAGAGACCATAGACTCGCCACGCTTCGTTGAGTGTGTTGATCCACGAAGGTGTGATTGTGAGGCGAGTAGTGCGAAAAGGTCCTCTATGTTCAGTAGAGAAAGGAAGGGCGAAATAGCCAGCTCGGCCATTGGTGTGTTTCAGCAGCTCTTCGAATTCAAAATAAGCCTCGTTGATAGTTACTCCTGCTTGGCCATTGAGCTCAGAACCAAAGTCAAATTGGACATGAAAATAGGTTTCCTCATCAATATGTTTGTCCAAGCCCAAACTTACTTGTGGCACTGTGAAGAACATGGTGTCAGCTTCGGCAAAGCGTGTCAAAGGTACACCATTTTGTTGGTCATCAGTTTTGACGAGACCAAATGAACCAAAACCTGAGAATGGATTCTCTCTTTTGGCTTTTGGCGTAGCTTTGTCCTTCATGCGAGCAATCTCGAGATATTCGTTGTCCAAAGTTTTTACACGATGCTGTAAAACTTCGAGCTCTTCTTCGAATGTTTCGAAGAGTGAATCTCTTGCCCTCAACTCATTCATAAGTTGGGATTTCTTGAGTGGTTGACCCTTTTTCTTCAATAATCTCGCTGTTACGACGGCTGTCTGAAAGCGGTCGAGTTTATTATTGCCATCAAACTTTCCGTCATGTCCCTGCAAAATGCCAGCGTCAACGGATTTCATAACATATGGGTAAGACCAATGACTCTTGGGAAGGTCTTTAAAAGGACTTTTGGCGAAAAGACTGGCTGGCAGAACAATCACAATGACTATCAAAGCTAGCAGAGAATGCAGTTTTTTGGTGTTGCGGCGCACTAGAACCTCTTTTTTGATACGCACTAGAACAGGTAACAACCTGCGGTGAAAGACGACTGAGAGTAAACACAACAATAGCAGGGTAATTTGTAGGAAAAGGGTCATTCTAGTTCTATCAACCTTTCAATGAGCTGTGATACTCATCCCCTCGAATACATGCATGAAATCAAACATTCAAATGTATACCACACATGTTGGTAGAATTCTTGGTCGCTCTATGGCATCGTGCTTCTATAATTTTTAGGAAGGCAGACCATGAAGAGAATATTGGAACAAGAGGAGTTGCAGAAACTCTCTCAGATAGATTCTTTCGAAGGCAAGTCATATAACGAATTGGCTGAGCTCGTTTTCGCAGAGGAAGGCATTGCCAATTGTCGTCCAGATGGTATGGTGCAAATTGATCCTCGCAATGGTGAACGTATCGTATACAACACCAAAAGAGCCAAACGCCCCCATGACAATGCTCCAGACGAAGAGCAGACCAAGACAGCCAAACCTTGTGTCATCTGTGAAGGTAGGACAACTGGTGTTATTGACATTGCTCCTTTGAGTGAAGGCTCCACCTTCATAAATAAAAATCTCTTTCCAATTCTTTATCCAGAGATTCCAGACGAAGTATCTGAATGTCAAAATCCTCTCGATATGCAGTCAGTGCCCGAAGGTTCTCCATCATATGGTTTCCATTTTCTTCAATGGACTTCAACGCACCACGATAAAGATTGGCAGAACATGCCAAAGGAAGACAGATTAGTTTGCGTAGAGCGTATGGCTGCCCTCGAGATGTCACTTCTTTATGGAGCTGGTGAAGACAAACGTTTCCATGGAAACGATAGTTGGGGAGATGACGAAGGCACTCGTGGTTTTGTCTCCATAATCAAAAACTATGGTCGACTCGTTGGAGGTTCCCTCGAACATGGCCATCAGCAGATTGCCTACACAAACGTCATTCCGCGCAAATTCCTCGACAACAAAAGTTTTGAAGAAAGGCGTGGAGAAAAATACAGCCAATACATGTGGCGAGAAAATCCAGATGAATACACTGTCCGTGATTATGGTTGTGCTCGCCTCGTAGTTCCTTATTTCATGCGCCGCCCTTACGACATGCAATTGATTTTCAAGGACACTGACAAACGTTATCTCTTCCACCTCGAGGAGGAGGAACTACAGGCCATGGCCGATGGGTGGCACGACGCCATTGGTGCCATGTTGCACATCATGCCACGAATAGGCCGCGAAGCTGCTTATAATGTTGTCGTCCATGCAGGTCCTGGAGCCGGTATTTATGTGGAGTTCCTGCCATACACGCAAGAAACTGGCGGTTATGAGCACGCAGGTCTTTTCCTCTGTCAGGGGAATCCTCGGGGTGTAGTCAAAGCTCTCAAGGAGTATTTCAAGGACTAATCTTCGTTGCGTGGAATGTCCACACGTAACATGTCTTCAGCAAAGAGAGTACCGGGGAAATATTGTTCCGCCTCTTCTTTGAGGGGGACCAATGTCGTATATCTTTGGCTGAAATGAGTCAAGATTAGACGCTTGGCCTTGGCCTCTTTGGCAATGGTCGTAGCTTCTTTGACAGTCATATGACCATAGTTCTTGGCGCAGTGTGCCTCGGCATCCAAATAGGTACCTTCCATGACGATGAGGTCTGCATCTTTGGCCAGGTATTTAGCACCGGGGCAGGGGCGAGTATCGAGAATATAGGCGAAAGAGGTGCCTTTTCTCATATGAGTCACATCTTCCAACTTGATGGTTTTGCCATCGACTTCTATCTCGCCCTCACGTTGTAGTTGACCAACTATGGGGCCCTTGAGTCCAAGTTCCGCTAGTTTCTCTTTGTCGAAACGTCGCTGATCATGTTCTGTGATGCGGAAACCATAGGTATCCACTGGATGATCGAGAGCGTGGGCTTCTATTGTGAAAGAGTCATTTTCATCGACTAAACCATCATTGTGAATGGGATGTAATACAACA
Source organism: uncultured bacterium (assembly GCA_964643655.1). Classification (GTDB taxonomy): domain Bacteria; phylum Muiribacteriota; class UBA6191; order CAZXTJ01; family CAZXTJ01; genus CAZXTJ01. The sequence continues at coordinate 19,290 of CAZXTJ010000047.1, read as the reverse complement.
GAGAGCCTGTCGTAATAAATGGAGGCGTAGCGCATTCGTTCAACGTAGACTTCCCCACTTCTGGGAAAATAAATGTGCACTGAGTGGGGGACATTATCGAGTGACAAACGTTGAAACATTGCAGGCAGGCCGAGACAATGGTCACCGTGAAAGTGGGAGATGAAGATACGGTTTACAACTGTTGGAGCAACTTCGGCATAGATGAATTGACGCTGTGTACCTTCGCCTGGATCAAAAAGTAATCCCTGGCCATCCCAGCGGAGTAAATAACCGTTGTGATTTCTATGTCTCGTTGGTACTTGGCTCGATGAACCAAGTACAGTCAAATCTCGTAAACTCATTTTAATAGGATATCACTGTTCAAGCGGCACGAACAACACGCAGTTTCCTCTTATGCGCTGTAGGACGCCTTTTCTTCACTCTCGTTTGCTGTTCGTCGAGGTTGTGGAATACGTAACGCAATGTGATGCGTAGCTCTACACATGAAAAGGGATGAAAGAGAAGATTGGAACCTTCAGCCAAATCCAGGGCAACTTGACCAGGCTCAGCCACTAACAATGTAGCAATCTCAGGAAGCTCTGTTTGGAGAAGCTCTACTGTGCGATAGGTGTTTTGGTTGGCCATCTGCGTGGCAAGAACGATTATGTGGGGTTTTAACTCATGAGCGAGCCTGATTGCATCAGAGCCTGTAGTCGCTTCGCCAACGATATTGATGTCGTCTTGTCTAGCTAATAATCGACGAAATGCATCCAAACCTTTGGGTGTATCCACAATCATTATATTTATTTGTTCGAGGCTCATATGGTCCCGCTTCTTTTCAATTTGAGTTAGTTTTACCTGCAAGTGATGAACCAAGCTTGATGTTTTCAGTGAACAAGCCTCTTTTGAGAATAATGGCCTTAGGGAATTCTGGTGCATGGGGAATTTTTCCCGGTAGATACTCCCATGATGATGATCACTTATATGTAGTAAACTCACGGCGTGTGGACTTTAAGAGAAAAAGGTCTCTTCCCAATTCTGTTGCTTCTGTTGGCAGTAGCAACCATGTTTTCGGCATGCAAATCTGGTGGTAAAAAAAGACGATCGATCAGGTGGCAGGAACCGCGTCTAGAAAGCTTGGAGCAGCTCTCAATCTTTTTTCGAGGCAAACCTAAGGGGCGCTTCCAAGCCATATTCACAAAGGCAGATGGTTCAAAAGCTCCCCAGGGAACTGTTTCATTCTCTGCTGCAAGGGCAGTGCGTGTTTCCAAAGAGATATTGGCCTGCTCCATCAAACTTCCTGTCCCTTGTTGTCAGCCATTGAAGTTGGTCATCCAAAAAGAGGGTAAGGCTAAAGAACTTGCTTCCTTTGAACTAGACCCTACTCATTTGCTGAAAGAGCTTTGGACACCGATCAATGGCCTGAAAGGTGCTTCCTTTGAGCGTTTGGTCAAGGGTGTAAATCAAATGCGTGTGCGATACATGGGTGATAGGAGGAAGAGCGGTTGGTTCCAGGCTCAGCTCATTGGTCGCAAGAAATTGTTATCTCTTCTGGCTGCAGAAAAGGTTGATAGCAAAAAACTCCGCTCTTTGCGCAAAACCATTCCAGAAGTGGCCAAGCTTGGTTTGAAAGAGAAAAGAAAACTTGCCAAAGAGCTAAGAAGTCTACAGTTGTTGGAAGCACTGATTGCATCACCTCAGGGGATAAAACCTCCTTGGGGTAATCTAAATAAGGCTCTTGGTTTCAAATTTGTACCCACTCACGAGTTGAGTGTTGGTAATGGCTGGACTTGGTTGGCCAAAAAGAGAGTGGCCAAAAGGTTACCAAAACCTGGTAAACCCCAATATTTGCTTGATCGTTGGCAGCCATTGGCTACCAACAAGTTGCTCAAAATCTCTCGAAGTCATGGGATACAAAACACACTACATTTTGCAGTCAAAACCTTCTCCACTCCATTAGATGAGCTGACTGCACCGCAAGATTCTTATGTTCCCAGATTGTCCTTTGTCCTCGATAGTAAAGGAGCGAGAACGGGGCGTTGGCCTCCTCGAAGAGCTAGAGTGGATTTGCTCGTTAGAACTTTTGTTCGTGAAGCTGTTCTTTCCATAGTAGTCAACGGGCAAGAAAAAATAGAGGTCGTCAACGCAGCTCAGCATTCCGTTGCTCAAGCTGACTTCGTTGAGAGGCAAACATTGCAGATCAGCCTTCCCATAAATCCAAACCATCTGCGGGCCTATGAAAACGAAGTCATACTCACTTTTGACAAGATTCCATTTGAAGGTGATCCATTCCCCTTGCGGATTGCAGAAATTGGCATTGCTGTCAGCAACAGAATGGAGGACGAGTGAACAACGATATCACATTCGATTCCTCCGTCGAATCCATTCGCGACCATATTTCTGATCGCTACGAGAACCTCCGCCTCATTGGCGCAGGTGGCATGGGCGCAGTCTATCGTGCTTTTGACAAGAAGCTGAATAGACAAGTTGCTGTGAAAGTCATTTTGTCTGGAGTTGCTGCCGTGCGAGAGGTTCAGGCCAGGTTCGAGCGCGAAGTCTTGGCTCTGGCAAAGATAAAACACCCAAACATAGTACAGCTCTTCGACTTTGAGAGTACTCGCACGAGAGCTTATTTTACTATGGAGTTCATCCGTGGATTGTCTTTGCGCGAATTGATTGCACAAAGACGTATAGCCGTCCCCGCAGCAGTAAGAGCTTTCATTGGTTTGTGTGATGCTCTTGATACAGTCCATCGTGCTGGTTTGGTTCACCGCGACATAAAACCTGCCAACATCATCATCAATCGCCAGGGCAAAGCGATTTTGATGGATTTTGGTTTGGCCAAGTTTTTGGACAATGACACTCTCACACAGCTAACACGTACAGACCAAGTTTTTGGTACTCTCCGTTATTTACCACCAGAGGCTTTGCTCGTTGCCTCAAGTGATCCCCGTAGTGACGTATACCAACTGGGCATTATGCTACAGGAAGCTGTTACACAAAAACATCCAGTCAATTCATCGGGAATGACGGCCATCATCAAGCAGATTAGAGATGGGTCTTTGCCCAAGCCGAAAGGTAAAGGTGTCGATGATGAGTTGGCTCGAATAATCATCAAAGCTAGAGCCACAGATCCTAGCCTTCGTTACCAGAGTGCCGGCTCTATGCGAGATGATTTGCAGGAGTGGTTGGGGGAAGTTCCTCCTGAGGAATCTGAAATCGAGATTCCTCCAGAGCTACTTCGCTCAATGACGGGACATACAAAGGTCAGCAAGGGAACGAGAACAAAACTAATTCTATACATTCTCGCCGTATTGATTCCTCTAGTAGCTGCAGCTTCTTTGCATTGGTTCAAGCGCCGTGGCAGAAAACGTCGGCGACCTGTTGCTACTGCGCTGCCGACAAACATCCCCAATAAAACCAAGATTACTGATGATACAGAGCGAGATGTCTTGGGATGGACTGCTGTCCACCATGCAGCCCATAGTGGACAGGTGCAGCTGCTCGACATGCTAATTGCCAAAGGTGAGAAAGTAGTTCTACCTGATGATGATGGCTGGTTACCTTTGCATGTGGCCGCTGCCAAAGGTCATAGCGACACGATTAGAAGACTTCTAAAGGCAGGTAGCTCTATCAATTGCCAAGGATTGGATGGTCGCACTCCCTTGATGTGGGCGGCAGCTGAAGCAAAAATCGATGCCGTCTCTCTACTGCTCGACAAAGGAGCAGCCATAGAGATTGAAGACAGATTTGGTCGAAGAGCACTACATTGGGCGGCAGAAGGTGGGGCAGTCGAGATAGTGCGTAAACTGATTGGTCGACGGGCATTAGTCAACGCTCTCGACAGCGCAAGACATTCTCCGCTACATGTTGCTGCCAATGAGGGTCACGAGCGGGTTATCGCTTATCTAATTGGCAAAGGTGCTGAAGTAGACATTGTCGATTATCGTGGTTCCACTCCTGTTTATCTGGCTGCTGCACGAGGACAAAAAAAGGCTGTTGAAGTCCTAGCAGCAAAGTCTGTAGACATCAATCGCTACAACCGGCAGGGATTGTCTCCTTTGTTGTCTGCAGTTGCTTCAAGTGATGCAGAGATGGTCTCTCTCCTGCTGGAAAACGGTGCTGATGCTAAAAAAGCATCACCTTTTGGTGTTACTCCAATGGAATTGGCAGAAAAACAGGCCATCGACAAAATCATCAAGCTGCTTGGGAAACACTGATTTTACTGACGCAAGTGTAAGAGCGGGACGAAGGCTTCCAACCGTTTTCGTGGGTCTTTGCCCTTACCATGTCCGCCTTCTTCTGCTGTTTTGATACGAAGGAGACGGGCCAAGGGAGGTGAATAAACGTGCTCAATTTCGTATTTGAGTTCACCTTCCATGTTTTTTGGGGGAAGGGGTAATAAGTCGCCGTTGACGATGTAACGGCGCATTCTTTTCACCACCTCCTTATTCGTAAACTCTCCAATTGTTTTAAACAAATCTTCATTTGAAAATCGTCTTTGCAGATGTTTGCGCGAGGTAGCAAGCAGGTGGAACATGAAAGTATCGAGAGTCTTTTTGCCTTTCCAAAAGCTTCTAATCTCGTCATCCAAGTGAGCCGCTATCAGAGCACCGCGCAAATAGGGTAAGCGACGTACGTCTGAGCGACGGTTATAGTTACGCAGTAGATTGTGGTTGTTCAGTTCTCTCACTGGCGAATGGAGATATTCGTCCATCACTTGGTTGATAGCAGCGATGAATTGTTTGTCAGTAATTTCGCCACAATTTCTCAGTAATCGACGAGCGTAAAAATCAGCAAATCCTTCGAGAAACCATATAACGTAACCAGTAGGACTTTGTGCTTTGATGGTGCCACCAAACCACTTGTGCATTATCTCGTGGGCTATGACATGTTTGAGCTCTTTGCCTTTGGCTGGAAGCCACTGAAGACTTTCACCAGGATTTAAATAGAGCAAGATTGAAGAGGTGAGCCCCAAACCAGCAGAGCCCGAGGGCATTGGTTTTTTGGTAGGTATTGGGATGAGTCCGATGAATAGTCTCTGTCTGTCCTTTTCTTTGAAGAAAGTGCGAGCACTTTGCAAAATATTCAGTGCGCAATAAAGAAGGTCCTCATCTTTGAATTTCCATCTTGTTCCAGGAATGGCGCAGCAGACTGTATGACCATCTACCGACTCTTCTACGATGCGCAAAGGGCCAGCCATAAAACTAGATAACAAAAAGTCATCAAGTTTTCTCTTCACTGTGAATTTGTCTTGAGCAGAAGAGAAAGAGGAGGCTACTTGCCAGCCACTTTCCTTGAAACCCTGCCATTTGACTGTGATGCTGTGTAGACAACTGCCATCGAGATGTATTGGCCGAAGAAGAACACTATTTCCGAGAAAATGGAGGAGAGATTTCGTAAGAACTAACCTTTTCCTCGTAGGCCAAGATATATTGGGTCGAGTAGGGACCAAATAATAACTGACCAGAAGCCTTTCACCCTTTTGGGTTTTGCCTATGGACCAGCTATCCTTTTTGGTTCTCGCCCCCCTATGTCCTCCCCGAAGTACGAGTAGCTTCCTACCATTTTTACCAAAAGCTTCAAGGCCATGAACTTCTTTTTCCAAATCTCGCAATGCAGAAAAATTTGATTTGAGCACAAATTCTGAATAGTCGCCTATCTCACAAGCAGGACAATTCATCTCTATTTTGACCATTGGGAAGGGTTTGGTCACATTGCTGATTGTGTAGGTGATGTTTGCAGAAAAGAGAGGTGGTAAAAAAAGGAAAAAGGAAAACACTATTAAAAGGTATTTATTCACTATCATTTCCTACAGAGAGTTTCTCAAAGAAAAATGAGACAATCCGTTGATAACACTTCACTTTGTTTTCAAATTTGCAGATGTCATGGCCCTCATCTTCGAAGACGAGATATTCCACATCTTTGCCATCTTTTTTCAATTCATCAACGACTTGCTGCGACTCTGTTTCAACCACTCGTGGATCATTCTTTCCTTGAATGACGAGTAATGGACAGGTGATGTCTTTGATGTAGGTTGATGGCGAACGTTCAACGAGGAAAT
>CAZXTJ010000047.1:0-13237 GCA_964643655.1 uncultured bacterium | reverse complement strand
ACCAATGGCCAAGTAAAAATAGGGCCTCCATGCTGAAGGTATTCGTTCTACAAAAGCCAAGAGGTTATAAGGTCCAAAGAGATCACAGGCAGCCTGCCAAAGTTTTGGGTGACGACCAGCTAGAGTGAGCGTCATATAACCACCGTAAGAGCGCCCCATTACACCGGCACGGTTGAGGTCTAGGCGTTTGTCTTGGGCCAATATCTCGTGAGCATGGACAAGATCGAGTCTGTCACGGCCACCCCAGTCATGGTCTACCTGACTAGTGTAAGAAAGCCCATAACCTTTTGAACCACGAATGTTTGGCACGAAGACGGCTATGCCATTCAAGGTGAGCAGCTGTATCAAAGGCATTGAAAACCAAGTGAAATCTGGACGCTCCTGGCTTTGGGGACCACCGTGAATGTAGAACACGACTGGGTAGGGTTCTTCTGCTTTCACTTCAGGAGAGGGAACATAAAGGCGGGCAGGGATAGTCAAACCGTCGTGACTGGAAAAGGTGGAGTCTTCGCCAGGAGAAAGATGGGAAGCTAGTATGCCCAGGATGTGTTCGTCACTATGGCATACGACTTCACGTGAGTGGCCTTCAAAAGTATAGATTTGGCTCGGTGAAGTAGGAGTAGAGAAGGATATGATGTAGTCACCTGATTCTTCATCATGTGAAAATGATTCAACTACACCTTCGCCCAATGTGGTTTTTTCCAGAAAGACGTTCGTCACGTCCAGTTCGCGCTCGTCTTCATCTAGGCGTCCTTCACAGAGAAAAGTACAACCATTGATGTTGTATTCGAGAACATAATCACGAGCTGAAATGCGGTGGATATGTTGCAACTCTCCTGGACCGGGTTTGCCAAAACCGGATACTTCTATAGGCCTCGTCGATGAATTACGAGGATCAATACGAGTGAGGCCGAATGCATCTTCGTAGATTGCCGAACGGGCCAAAATTGCCCCATCAGGTGTGAAAAAACACTCGTTGATGCCGCTGAGGGGGTACTCTTCACTCTCATCCCGGTCGCAAACAGGTGTGCCATAGATGAGTTTTTTTCGGCGAGTCTCTTGTTGCCAGAGATAAAGTATTCCATCTCCTTCTGTATGTAGATCCAAGAGGAGAGCTTGCTCATGGTCTTCTGAAGCTCCAACGAGCATGTTCTCAAACTTGGACCAGCCAAGATGGGTGACTTGCTCAGTCGCCAAATCAACACGATAGGTATGGTATTCAGCTCTCTCCAAAGACTCTGCAACAAAATAGGAGACATTCTTTTCACGGTCCGCTTTAACGAAAAAAGCGCGTGTATCAGCGAAGGTGTCAGGGAAAATAGGCTCTGGAAATCCTCCAGTTATTGGAATGACCATGGGCCGATATACTTCGTCTCCATCTTTATCTGTGATGACCACAATCTTGTTCAGTTGTGGAAAGACAGTAAAAGTGAGACCACCAAGCAATTTGGGGTTTTGCAGAGCAATCTGTGGAGGAAGAAGGGGGCAGGGGAGGCTGCCACCTCTCTTCATAGAAAAAAGACTGAGGTGACCAGACAAATTCGAGATGAAATAAATGGTGTCACCAACGAGTTGTGGACGCAGGAGTAACCTGGCACTCAATAACATTTCGACACGGTATTTGTTGCTCATCATTCCCCTTAGTGGAGGGAATGATACCATCTACTCTTCAAAAGGACCAATCCAACGATCAATTGTCTCAGAGAGCGCAGATACCTCCAATGGTTTGGTCAGGTAGTCATCCATTCCTGCTTCTATACATCTCTCTTTATCGCCATTCATGGCATGAGCCGTCATGGCTATGATTGGTATCATTTGATTCTGGCTCTTGATCAACTTTGTGGCAGTAAAACCATCCATGATAGGCATTTGAATATCCATTAGAACTATGTCGTAGTTTTCTTCTTTTAGACGTTCTACGGCTTCTTGACCGTTATTCACAGCATGGACGATAAAACCAATCCGTTTTAGTACAGTCAAGGCAACCTTCTGGTTAATGATGTTGTCCTCTGCAACGAGTATGCGGATGTTGTCTTGTCCTGAGAGCCTTTCACTCTCTTTGGCAAATTTCCCTACATGCTTAGCTTTCGTAGCCAAAGAGCAATCCTTGGTCTCATTGACAAAACAACGAGATATCTTGTTTTTTGCGAAGACCTCTTGCAGCAGATTTTTGAGACTATCCATCTTGATTGGTTTTCGAATAGAACCAATAAAACTGTCTTGTTTGAATTGTGGCTTTGTGAGATCAGTGTCCCAAGAAGTCATCAATACCATTGGTGAATGGTGCATGTCCTCGTGGGCGATACATCTCTTCGTGAACTCTGAACCATCAATGGCAGGCAAAGTTCTGTCAACGAGAATGAGATCATATTGAGCAGAATTGGCTTCTGCTCTTTGAACTTTGTTTAGAGCTCTTTCACAATCATAAACCTCATCGGTACGACAGCCCCATCTTGAAAGTAACTCGTTGAGATATCGACAATTGCTTTTATTATCATCGATGACCAAGATACGTTTGCCGGTCATATCATCAATGAGGCTTTCCTCAGAAGAGTTGTCTTCTTGAGGTGGTACATAGAGCTCAACTGTGAAGGTGACAGTCGTGCCTTTATCCAACTTGGACACTATACTAATCTGGCCGCCCATCATTTCGACCAACTGCCTTGCAATGGCCAGTCCTAATCCTGAACCACCGTATTTCCTCGTCGTAGAGGCATCAACCTGCGTAAAGGCATCAAACAAATTGTTGATGAGCTTCTTCGGTATTCCAATTCCAGTATCAATTACATCAAAACGTAGTACACATTGGTTTCCATAACTTCTTTCCAAGGTGACACGAGTCGTAACCTCTCCTTGCGGAGTGAATTTGATTGCATTGGTTATGACGTTGGTCAGCACTTGTCTCAGTCGATTTGGATCTCCATTCAAGATTTTGGGAACTTGAGAAGATATGGAGCATATGTATTCGATTTTGTTCTTGTGCGCATTGAGTGCCAGCGTGTCATTGAGTTCATCAAGTAGTGAACGGATGTCAAAATCTATGGCTTCCATTGCCAAATGACCTGCTTCGATCTTGGAGAAATCAAGGATCTCGTTGATAACAGTGAGCAGAGAGTTGGCAGATCTGTCGATGATTTCTGCGTATTCGCGCTGAGTATTGTCTAGCTCTGTTCCTAAAAGCAGAGTGGCCATTCCGATGACACCATTCATTGGTGTTCTTATCTCGTGGCTCATGTTTGCCAAGAACTCACTTTTGGCAGCATTTGCCGCATTGGCGGCTAGTGCCATTTGACGGGCTTCTGTTGTTGTGGTTTTCAGCTGTTCGTTCAGTGCTTTGAGTTCGAACTCACTTTCTTTGCGAGGAGTGATGTCGCGTACAGTGCAAACGAGGCGCGCTGTGCCGTCAAGCACACATCTACGTAAGTTCACGTCCACCCAGAAAGCTGTGCCGCACTTTTTGACACATTGCCACTCAAAGTTTTGATGTTTGCCTTCTGCTGCCGCACGAATCAATAGATTGGCTTGCTTATAACTATCGTCGAAGTTTCCGTAACTGAATTTAGCAGGATGACAGCCCAAAATCTCTTCTGGCGTGTAACCAAAGAGATCCATGATTTTGTCGTTGGCATCGATGAAACATCCGCTTTCGATGTCATGAATAAAGAGGACATCACTCGTGGAGTTGAAAATGTTTCTATAAGTCTCTGCAGATTTTTTGGCAAAAACTCGGTGACTTTCCTCTGAATTCAAGCGTTTTTCATTCACAACCAGAGTCATAGCGAGTAATCCATAGAGCAGGCAAATGACTCCAACGACCAAATGTCTGGCAGTATGGCTTACGAGCAAATCTCTGTCATAGAGGGTCAGGAGGCGCCATTGCCCCTTTTCGTCATAAAGGGGCATGGGAACGATAGAATATTCGTAACTACGACCGTTGAAGCGAAGGTATTCTCCGTCAAGACGCCAATTCAAAGAAGTGATGTTCTTTTGAGAGAACTGTAAACACTGTGTGAGAGTCTTGCCGCCATTAAAGATTGGTAGATTAGATCTTCTGAACAGCCAATCGTTTTTGCTCGCCGAGAAGACAACTCCCTCAGGTGACATGAGTACTGTTGGGAACTGTGAGTCTTTGATGAGATGATCTACCAATCCCAGTCCCATTTTCACAACTAAAACACCAGCAGGACTATTAGAATTGGCTCTGATTGGAGAGGCGTAATACAAACCTCGTTTTTGGGTCGTTACACCCAGTGCTGCGTATACTAAGTCTTTCCCCTTCATCGCTGAGCCGAAATAAGGGCGGAAGCTGTAGTTTTTACCAGTTAGGCTTTTGTTGCCGTCGTATTTGGTGCAGGCAACTGTCGTGCCTTTATTGTTTAGAACGTAAACGATTGCTGCTCCATACTCTGCTTTGACCATTCTGAGGACCGATAAGACTTGCTCAGAATCTGGACGAAGCTTTCCTGTGCAGATGTCAGCCAATCTTTCATCAGAGAAGCCCAGCGCTCGTGTCGTTCCCAAAATGCGAGATCGTTTTGACTGTAGACTCAATTCTCTCGTTAGCCTTGCTGTAGCAAGAGTAAAGCGTGGCAGGGTGTAACTTCTATGGGCAAAGTCGACCAACCAAATGGCAACGATGGATGTGGCAACTGCCAAAGCAGAAGAAAGCAGCATAATGAACAATACTTGACGACTGATACGATCAGCGCCAGAGGTTTTCGCAAAATTAGTATTCTGACTCAGCATTATTCTCCCGAGTCTCTGCCACCAATTTTGGTGCCAGAAAGCGCTTTGAGCCGAAGAGGCTTGATTGGCTCAAATTCAGAGCAACTCAGTGGCACCATGCATGCCAATGGCGCAAAGTGCCAAGGACTTTTGAGCCCTTACTCAGCAGTAGCTGTCTCTAGTGCCAGCTCCAACATAGAACGCAGTGAACGCTCTCTATCGTCGGCTGACATAGCTTCTCCACGAATGATGTGATCAGATACTGTCACTATGGAAAGAGCTTTTGCTCGAAACTTGGCAGCCACTGTATAAAGGGCCGATGTCTCCATCTCGACTGCCAAGACACCATGTTCTGCCCAAACTTTCCAAAAATCAGGCAAATCGTAAAAAGTGTCGCTCGTCAGTACTCCACCAACATGGCAATTGAGACCTTTGTCTGCGGCTATGTCTCGTGCCTTGCGTAACATTGAAAAGTCACCACAAGGTGCGAAATCTTGGCCTGTGAATATACGTTTGTTCATGGCAGAATCAGTAGAAGCCGATTGGGCCAAAATTACGTCCCTAACAGAGATTTCATCTTGAATGGTTCCACAAGTGCCCACTCGAATGAGCTTTTTGACACCATAATCGGCCAACAACTCATGTGCATAAATGGTCATCGAAGGCATACCCATGCCCGATGTTTGCACGGAAACGGACTTGTTTTTGTATTTACCTGAGAAACCAAGAGCTCCGCGAACGTCATTGACAAGTTCTACATTTTCCAAATATTCATCTGCAATGAAGCGGGCTCGATTGGGACAACCAGGCAATAGAACTGCATCTGCATATTGCCCTTTTTCTGCACGTAAATGAAGGCTCATTTCGAGTTCCTTTCTTGATAGACAATCTTTTGGAAGCTTTCGTGGACAGCATCTTTATGTTTATCAACGAGTTCTTTGGGGCCCTGCAATGTGAGTTTGTAACAAATGCCATTGTCAGAAAAGGCCACACGGTGAATGAAAGCAGCTCCAATTGGACCATTGGGAAAGGGGCGCACAATCTGCAATGCATGGACTCCTGTTGCAGCCAATGAAAGAGCAGGTTTTATCCCTTTGCAGACAAATCCGCTCTTGTGCAACCTTTGCCCTGCTTTTTGAGCCTGGGCAACTGCTCTGTCACGCATACCAAAAAAACGAACTATGTTTTTGAAGGCATATTCTTTGGGCCCAAGACCTTTTCGGCACCTTTCATTGATGGCTATGGAAACCATCAATCCGCTCTTTTCATCTCCTTTGTGAACATAAGAACGCATGGGAAGTTCTGCGTTGCCTCGTAACTTTACCCAACCAGCAGGAGGTTCATAAGAGAGCAACTCCTCAACGGTTTTACCTTCAGCACAAGAAAGAGAGCCAAACAAGAGCAGCAAGGTCCAGAGGAAAAGTCTTTCGATTTTCATAAACCTACTTTAACACGAGGTGGTACCAGCCAAATGCTCCAGGAAAAAGTCATATACTCGTTCGTGGTAGATGATTTGGTTTTTCAGCTTACGAATGCCGTGGCCTTCATCTTCGAAGAATAGTTTTTCAACGTGGCGGTCGCGTTTTTTCAAGGCTTCCACAACTTGCTCTGCCTCTTCGATTGGCACACGTGGATCGGTAACACCGTGGACGACGAGTAGAGGTGCTTCAACTTTGTCCATTTTGTAAATGGGAGAGATGGAGCGTAAAAACTCTCTGTCTGTCAGCGGACCATATTCAATCTCACGGATTTTACGGCGATAAGGTTTGGTGTTTTCGAGAAATGTCTCCAAGTTGGAAATACCAACTCTGTCACAGGCAGCAGCCCACAAATCAGGTGCTTCTGTAATAACTGACAGAACCATAAATCCACCGTAACTGCCACCAATGACACCCAGGCGATCGGGTTTGGTATATCCCTTGGCTACTAGATAACGACCGAGCTCAATACCATCTTGGACTGAATCCATTCGTTTCTTGTAATCATCCAAAGCCAAATAGTCAGCACCATAACCATCAGAACCACGTACGTTTGGTGAACAGACACCGATGCCCAACTCGAGGAAATATTGAATGTATTTCCAAAATATGGGTCGGAACTGTCCTTCAGGACCGCCGTGGAAGTTGACGACCATAGGAATGGCTGTGCCTCTTTTGTAGTTTTTGGGCAGATACAAAAAGGCTGGTACTTTCAGACCATCAAATGATTCATATTCGATGAGTGATGGTTGGGTGAAGGTGTTGGGATTGATACCTTGGTAGCAGGCCCAAGTAAGTTGTGTGACGTTTTCTGTCTTGCAATCCCAGTGATAAATCTCTGGCGCTCGTTTGGGGTATTCATAAGCAAAGACTATTTCCAAATCATCGTGGAAGAAGTAATTGGTGATTAAACCTTTGGTACCAGGCATAGGCAACTCAACGTTGAGCCAACCATCAACCATGAGTAATGCGCCATAACCCTCACGGTTGGCTGAGTACATTACGTAACGGCCATTGGGACTAACTACGAGTCCACCAAGTTCCCATTCTATTGATGGACCAATTGGTGTGAGCTCTTCTGTCCCAAGATCCCAGTGATAAAGTTTGCAGAACTTGTCTTCGCCTTTGTCGGTCAAAGCATAGAGCTCTTCGCCATTTCTGCCAAAACGTGCATCCCAGCGACAATATCCAGAATGTGGAGTGAGGTGTTTAATCTCTTTTGTTTCTACATCGAAGATGTACAAGTCCTGATTGGCTTTGGCGTGACGTTCGATGTAGAGCACTTTTTTGCCGTCAGGAGAGAAATCCAAAGGTGCTACGTAACCTGTAGTATCAATCAATTTCTCATAAGTTTTGCGGAAGAGGCAATATTCATAAATTTTGAAATCAGTGCCATTTTCCAGATTTGAGCGAAAGAGAAATCCAGAGCTGTCACGACGCCAAACGATGGAGTTGGACTGAACGTCATCAACTTTAATCGCATATTTATAACCACCAGTTGTCGTGTCGACGATGGCTATGGGGTTTCTTTCAGAACCTTTGATGTTTTCAATGACTGCCAATAAACGGCCATCTGGAGAGATGGCGTAACCATCGACACCTTCGCGGAAAAAGGTCAGCTGATGAGGCCAAGCATTCTTGAAAGAACTTTTGAATATTTGAACGACGCCATCTACGCGTTTGAGGTAAAAATATTGTCCGCCGCCTGATTGTACTTGTGCATGAGCGTCAATGTGTAAGTAGTCCAGCATACGTTGTCGGTCATGATGTCGTGCCATGAAAAATCTTGCCTCGTCTCGCTCGTCCCCCGAAAAAACTGAATCAAACAACCTGTGTCAAATCATTCAGGGGCGGCAGAACTCAAGCGTCCATAGCCAGTATGACACCCATCATAGCGCCGAAGAGCGTCCCCACCGGGGCGCTAGCGAACATTCCTCAACCGCCCCCCATACAAGCTTGAACATAAGACAGGCCATATCCGAAGAGACCACCAACTATGGCCGCGATTAACACCCGTCTCTTTGCGCTTGAAGCCAACATATTATCACCTCAGGTCCTCTTTGACCATTAGTCGGGAAAAAGTATTGGACCTTACCAAGCTTCTTTTCTTGCCTCATGCAAGTCTACAAAGACTCTAACGACAGAGTTCAGACCAGTCATCTTCATCATCTTTACGAAGTTGTCGCGAGGCCCTACTACAGAGAGTTTTCTCTGTCGTGAAGCCAAGATTATCAAAGCACTGACGATTATACCAAAGGCACGAGGAGACATAGATTCCATCTCATCGAGAACGAGAATGATGCGTCTGACATTTTCATCGGCCACTATTTCGTCGAGGTTCTTGCGGAACTTCGGTGTAGCATCACCTGCGACAACGCCTTCAATTTTCACGATGACACAGTCCATCAAGTCTTGTGTAACACTCATTGAATAATTACAGTCGCTCACAGTTCTCCTCCTCTTGAGTTGATTATACCAAGAATGAGATGGGAACCGTGAAACAGGAGCAATAAAAAACAAATGAGCCACCATGGAGGTGGCCCACGAGAATGAGGCAGAAAAGAGGTCTTTATTTTTTCTTTTTTGCTGGAGTTTTGCTCGAGCCCGAAATTTTCTTTGTCAATTGAGCGACAGTATCTGCCAAAGAGGCTATCTGGTCCTGTAGCTGTTGGAATCTTCCGTCATCAGCGTAGGCTTGTCCGAAGCGACCTCTGCGGCCTCTTCCGCAAGGACCAAAACCTCCACCTGTCATCGGTCCTGTTCCTCTAGGACCGGTACCATCTCGACCAGGCATTTTTCTTCCTTTCTCCTACGTTTTTTCGTTATGAATGAAGACCTCGCAAACTGCGTGCCACGAAGGAGTCGTCTAATGATGAGGGATTGGCGATAATAGTGGTGCGTTGCTGCACCGCTTCTGGATATAGTGCAAACAATGTTGCTACCATACGAACTATGAAAAGAATGACCAAATCTCGCATATTGTGCCGCGTAGCTTCAAAGGATGGTAGTTCCAACAGATTTTTGGTGCCCTTACACAAACTCGTTCCAAATGTAAATCTACCTGATGTAGATGAGTCTTGGTCCTTGGGTGATGTCTTCACCTTTGAGCTCCAAGATGACCAAAAGGGCGGATTTGACGCCAAAAATGCAACTCTCTTTGCTCAGGCCGAGAGTCCACGAGCGAGAATGTGCATTTTTATCGAGCGTTTCGATTTGCTGCCTTTTCACTCTCCTTCAGTAATGAAAGAGGTAGAAGAGTTCATTAAAAAGCCCGGTTTCGATGATTTGGCCCTCATTGATATGACTGATAGGGCTTTCATCACCATCGACAACCTAGGTTCGCGAGATCTGGACCAAGCGCTCCATATATGCCCTAAAAAAAAGGATGGCTTTATCCTCAGCTATGCCTTGGCTGACGGAGCCTACTATGTAAAACCACAGAGCGCTCTGTTCCAAGAAGCCCTAGCTCGGGGAGTCACCTATTATTTTCCAGGCTTTTGTTTGCCAATGTTGCCCGCAGCCATGTCAGAAGGCCTCGTTTCTCTCAACCCAAATGTAGAAAGACGAGCACTCGTTTTTGTCATCGAGCTCGACAAAGAGGCTCAAGTCCTTGACGTGAAGCTGAAGAGAGCAAAGATAAGAAGCCGCGCTCAACTTACCTATGAAGGTGTGCAAGACTACATTGACAATCCTGATGGCCACGAACTGAGTGGCAGAGATTTCACTGAGACTCTCGATTTGCTCGCGTCTTTTGGTGAAAAACGAATTCTCCTTGGCAGAAAACGTGGTGTAGTAGACTATAACCGCTATGAAGTAGCCATTGAAGCTCCCACAAAATCCAACAAAAAGTTTGGTCTTTATTTGGAAGAGCGATGTGACGTCAGCCGCTGGAACGAGCAAGTCTCCCTTTTGTGCAATGCCGAAGGAGCCAAATTCTTACGCCACGGCGATGTTCCCGTCGAACATGTGCAACCTGTTTATCGCGTCCATGAAAAACCCTCTGGTGAAGCCTTTGGCCACCTGCGTAAGTTCATCCAAGAATTTGTTTCAGTCCACGAGCTCGATGAATCTGTTTGGCTTTGGCAGCCTGAGCAATCCATTGCCGAATACTTGGACAATCTGCCTATGGGAGCCAAGCGAGCCGCCATCGAGCGACAAGTCCTCATCACCAATCAACGCTCATCTTTTGAAGCAGCGCCCGGCCCTCACCACGCTCTGGCAGTGAGCGAATACAGCCGCTTCACGTCCCCCATGCGTGAAATAGTGGGCATTTTCACCCATAAAGAAGCTTGTGAAATGCTTGGCTGGCAAAAACAAGAAGGCACAGATGCTGAGGACGAAGCCCTGCGCGAGGCTGTCATCGAAGCTGCCAACAAAGCCAAGATGCGCCACAGCCAGCTGACGAAAGAGATTTTCCGCCTCGCCGTCGACGACCTCTTCCGCTGCGAAATGGACGTACCCTTTGAGGAAAGAAGAGTTTTTGTAGGCACTGTTTTGGGCATGAAAGAGACACGGCTCTATGTACGCCTCGACTCACCTCCAGCTGAAATCAAGGTATACACCGATCACCTCTCCGAAGAGTGTGGCTTCAAGTTCAAAGTCAGTCCTGGCCAAGCTGTGGCAGCAACAGAAGGCGATGAATTCAAGCTCTTAGCAGGTGAAGTTGTCAATCTGCGTGTGCGCGGTTATGACGACCGTAAAGACCGCTGGAAACTCGTTCCTTTGCTGTCGAAAAATGAGTAGCTCGCCTCTTTAAAGCTTTCGTGTTACTATCTCCGGTTTTCATTTTCTCGTTGGGTTAGGTAAAGGAAGCTATGTTACAAGGACGCGCACGCCTCGAGCAGTGGTTCGACAGCGGTAAATTGATGCGACCACGCTCTTGTGAACACGGTTGGGTAGATTTTGCTCGCGCCATTGCATGTCACTGTGGTGTCGGCGACATCGAACTCTCCAAGGGTGGTCAAGACATTCTGAATACTTACATTAAGGGTGCAGAACATCTCGTCCTCGTCCTTGTGGACGGCATGGGACTTTCACAGCTCAACCAACTCCCTGAGAAGAGTTTCCTGCGCAAACACTGCAAAGGAAAACTACAGTCTGTCTTCCCCGCGTCGACCGCTCCTGCCATTACAACTCTCGTCACGACAGACTATCCAAGTCAACATGGCATCACTACTTGGTGGATAAAGCTCGAAGAGGACAATGTCGTCGCTGAGGTTCTACCCTTCTGGGAGCGTTTCTCCCACAAGCCTCTCGAACAATATGGCCGCAAAGCAGAAGATGTCTTCAAAAGAGCAAGTCGGTTTGGCGATTTCTCAACGACTCCTCGCACAGTTACCTGCTCTCAGTTCGTCGAGACAGCATTCTCTCGTTATGCTCGCAGCTATACGAGCGGAGTAGGTTACGATGATTACCGCTCAGGCATTGACCGCGTCATTGAGCATGTAAACGAACGAGAAGCCGCAGGCGACGACGGCTCCTTCACTTATTGGTATTTGCCCCAATATGACAAACATTGTCACGAAGCTGGTGTTGCCGACAAAAAGGCTTGGGAAATCCTCACAGAAATTGACGAGGCAATTGAAGAGCTGGCCAAAGAGCTAGATGGCAGAGCGCGCATAATCATCACCGCTGACCACGGTCAAGTCGATGTGCCCCGCGAACGTTCACCAATAATGAGTGAAGGCACGCCCATTATGGATTGTTTGGTTAGTTTCCCTTCGGGTGAACCTTCAGTCCCAGTCTTTCATGTACAGCAGGGAAGGGAGGAGGAGTTCCGCCGGCTCTTTGAGCAAGACTATGGCAAGATTTTCACCCTCCTCACAAGTGAAGAGGCCGCTGAAATGGAGCTCTTTGGCCCCGGCGAACTCATTGAGGAAGCGAGACAGCGTTTGGGAACCTTCATTGCTTTGGCAGAAGAACCGGCAGCACTGCTCTGTCAGAAAATGGGCAAGGGAGTCTTCCACTTTGCAGGCATACACGGTGGTATGTCAGCTGGGGAAATGATGGTTCCTTTGGTCGTCGTTCCTTAAGCTATCAGCTGCTCGACCATGCCAAGCATTTCATCAATTGTGTAGGGTTTGCTCACAGCGTGGCGGGTGTATCTTTCGAATATGGCTCTATCAGCAGGGCTTCGTGCATCGATAAAAGCTGACATGAGTATGGTCTGACAATTGGGATGAAGCCTTTTGGCTTCTGAAATGAACATGAAACCATTCATGGTGGGCATGCGAAGATCGGTGATGATTATCTTTGCTTTGTGGCGTCGCAGATAATCCAAAGCCTCTTCAACTCGCTCAAAAGTGGCCGTAGTGTATGTGCCGTTAAAGAGTAAGGTCAAATTCTCCAAAATGGTGGGATTATCATCGAGAATCAAGATGTCCACATCAAAATCAGGTGTGGGCAAGTAGACCTCCTTAAGGACAGGACAAACTAGGCGCAATTTCAACTGCAATTGTGTTGCCACAAAAGGTTGCCCCAGTAATGAAGCCCTTTCAACAAAATTGGGTGTTGTCATCTACGGGCAATGTGCCTCAGCAAGAAGGATTAATCCCCGGGCTTTTTTCCGTGGTGTTCTCACCATTGTTATGGTGATGTCACCATTCTTTACGAATTTCTTGGGGTCTTACGTCCACATCCTCGTTTACTCCGAGGTAAAAAATGGAACCTTTGGGGATTGTAATGTCGCGGCCTTTGACGAATATGCCGCCCACAACACCGACTGGACCAAGAGCCATTAGGCCCACCATGCTGGCTCCAGCTGCGAATCCCTCTTGTTTGTTCCAATGACGAGCCCGTTTGCTCATAGATAAACCAATTCGCTGGCCACCAGGTGTAACGACTGAGTCGAAGTTGCACGTGACCCGTCCCATGCGACCCCAACGCCCACGCCTGACCACTCTCGTCACAGTGCCCGTGCCTGTTGATTTTTCTGGAACGATACGTTTCCCTTGGAAAATGACGGAGTTGACCACTTCGAAGTTGAAACTATCGCCTTTTCTCGACTTTTTAGAGGACAACTCTGTGAGCAAACG
>CAZXTJ010000046.1:0-22821 GCA_964643655.1 uncultured bacterium | reverse complement strand
ATATAGAGATACTCCTCGTGAATTGGGGCAGTGAAATAATCGGTGTTGCAGCAGAAGGTACCAAAGCTCTTCGACGCCTGACGGAAGATGATGATCTACCATCCTTGCTGGAATGTGCTGGACTGGGAAAGGCAGAGGAAACGAATCACCCTGTTGTTCTCACAGTTCAGTTAGATAAAACAGAGCAGCGCTTTCAAATACCTCGACCAACGGCTTTGATTGAAATGGCGTTCTCTGAACTGCGCCCATTTCCGAAACTCCTTCGTCCTCTGCTCAAGCTAAATGGTCTGGCAGCTTTGGCACCTTATCACGGCACAGTCATCGCCATATTTGATCCCTCTGTGATAGCACAGGAGTGTGCACAATGACAGTCTCAGACGCGATGAGACGTTATAGAGTTCTCATCGTCGATGATTCTGAAGTTGCGTGCGATATGCTCTCTGCCCTCTTCTCTATGGCAACTGATTTTGACATAGTCGGTATTGCCCGTAATGGCCGTGAGGGTGTGGAAATGGCCAAACGATTGGCTCCAGATTTAATCACAATGGATCTGCACATGCCTGTGATGAACGGTTACGACGCCGTTGAACAGATTATGGCTGATACACCGGCCTCTATACTGGTCATCACATCCTTCCGCGAAGCAGAGACTGCTTTTCGTTGCATTAATCTTGGTGCTTTAGACTTGATGGACAAACCTGATCTCGACTGCCTCAACAATGCGCAATTCATTCGGGACTTTCTTGACCAGGGAAGATTGTTGGCCTCCACTCGAGTCATTCGCCGGCCAATGGTGCGACGAAAACCTGTCATCATCCCCAAGACTCTCTTCACGAAACCTTTGGCGGGAACAGCTGATCATCTCGTAGCAATTGCCTCTTCAACTGGAGGACCTCAAGCCCTGAATCAACTTCTCTCTGCTATTCCTGATTCTTTTCCTGCTTCGATTTTGATTGTTCAACATTTGGCTGCAGGATTCGAGAATGGTCTAGTCAGTTGGCTCAAAAAAGCCACTGAATTGGACATAGAATTGGCCACCGACGGAGCTCCTCTCTTGGCAGGCAAAGTGTTTATAGCTCCCCCTGGTCAGCATGTGGGCGTCAATGACGACAGATCTGTTCGTTTCATCAAAGCCGATCCAGTTGCTGGTCACCGACCTTCGGCAAAGTTTCTCTTTGAAGGCGCCGCAGGTGTATATGGACCAGAGTGTACAGGTGTCATTTTGACTGGAATGGGTGGTGATGGTGCTGAGGCTCTGGGACACATCAAGATGGCTGGAGGACTCACAATCGCTCAAGACCAGGATTCCTGCATCATTTATGGCATGCCTAAAGTAGCAGTGGACCTTGGCACAGCCAAAGAAATCATCCCTCTCGCAGACATCCCAGCTCGACTAATCGATTGGGTAGGCAATTGAGCAAAGAGGGATGGTTCGAGAAGTGGGTTACCAATAAGCTTGGCTTGAGATTGTCAGCCAGACAGAGAGATAAGCTCCTGCTGATTATTGGCTCACCTGCCCCAGGAGTAAAACAAAAAATGGCTATGCAATATTGGGATAGCCAGAGTGAGAACGCTGCTCTTTGGGACAGCTTCGTTGAAACGGCAACTAACAATGAAAGCTCTTTCTTTCGAGAAGCTGCTTTTTACGAGTTATTCACAGCAATACTGAAAGAAAAATGTGCCAATGGAGATGTTCCACTGACAGTCCTCAGTGCTGGTTGTGCCGCAGGTCAAGAAATCTACTCTTGTGCCATTGCTGCTCATCGTACACTAGGACCTCTGTTTAGTGAATCAGTGGATCTTTATGGAGTAGACGTAGATAGGGCAGCGTTAAAACGAGGTAGAGCAGGCCTCTTTCGTGAATGGGACTTACGTGGCCTGAGCAAGGAGTTACGTAACAAGTATCTGCGAGCTGGGAAAGATGATTGTTCCAGGCTCAAACATTCAATCGTAAATAGCGTAACTCTGCGCAGCCGGAATGTGGTCACACCTTGGCCACAGTCACTACTTAACTTTTTTGATATTGTTCTTCTACGAAATGTTGTCGTGCATTTCGACAGCTTGGCACGCAACAGAGCCATCAAAGAAATCAAAAAACTGGTCAGACCAGGTGGAATTCTCGTTTTTGCTTCCACTGAAATTCCAAATGTTGAGCCTGGGGATTTTGTCAAAGAGGAGTGGAAGGGATTTTTCTTTCTTCGCCGTCCGTTAAAGGGAGAAAGAAAAAAGACCAAGGAGCCAAGGCCTGAACCAATCCAAGTGAAATCAGCATTGACTCCTGCTGCTCAAAAAACCAAGTTACATCCCAAAAGGCCCCTCACAGTCAAAGCTCACCCACCACCTCCTTTATTGGATGTGCAGAAATCCATCAAAAAAGCCTTCGACCAATTCGCTGCAGGTGAATTCGCAGTAGCAACTCAATTGTGTCTCCAACTCAGAAGAGAGAAGTTGAGGTTGGCAAGTGAAGACGAAGGATTACTCTGGATAGTCGAAGGTCTTTGTCATAAAGCTTTGGGCCATACAACGAAAGCCATGATCGCCTTTGAACACGGTGTCATGTTAGTGCCATTGTCATGGGTGGCCCACTTTCATTGGGCAGATCTACTGTACAACAAAGGAAGAATGGAACTGGCCAAAAAACATTATCTCAGTGCTTCGAGATGTTTGATGAGTGTCCATGCTCCTTTGCTAGACAAACTATTTCTGGCAGACTTTCCTGCCAAACAAATGGTAGCTGTTTGCGAAAGTAAAGTTGCAGCCTGCTCTTCACCTAGGAGTCATTGAGCCCAGACTCTAGATGTGGCAAGATGGGAACATGGTAGGACGATTTAGAATAGGTTCTCTCGATGTGACCCTCACTGCCGGTGAGATACGTCGTATTGTACGCTTAGATTGGCTACACTCAGTACCTGGTCTGCCTCAGGGGATCAATGGGTTAGTCGAGTGTGATGGTGAATTTGTGCCATTGGTCTCATCTTCTTTAGTCGTTTCTGAAGATGTTGATTTGACGACAAATGGAAGATGCGCGGTCATCGCACTTCATGAAGATGAACCCTTTGCCTTTTCAATAGATGATGTTTTGGCTCTTGATGAAGATGTTCCTGACGAATTGGACACTATCCATATCGACTGTGCGTCCATCTGGAAACGTATCTATGAACTGAATGGAGTGAAACATTGAAATTTGATCGCTCCAAATTCACGAAGAAATTCGTTACTGAAGCGCGCGAACATGTGGACTTCCTCGCGCGCTCAATTGTCGAGATAGAAAACACTCCAGATGATCTTTCTGCTATGCCCGAAATCAAACGTGCTGCTCATACGCTCAAAGGCTCAGCACGAATGCTCAAGTACACTTCAATCAGCAAAGTTGCTCACAAGCTAGAGGATATTTTCATCGCCCTCATGGAAGGCAAGGTGTCTGTTGGTCCAGGTTTGGCCGACGTACTCCTTCTGCTGGTCGATTACATCAAAAAGGCAGTTGAAGCTGTGGGCAGTGGAGAAGATGAACCTGAAGTCACTGCAAACATTGAAGAGGCTGCTGAAGCTGCTTTGGCAGGCAACTTCAAAGTAGCTCCACCAACTGTAGAAGAAGAAGCACCTCCCACGAAAGAGCCTACAGAAACACCCAAAGCTTCCAAAAGCAAGGATGAGAGCACGAGCGAGAAATCGGTAGACGAAACCCTTCGAGTTTCCGTTCCTGACCTCGACGTTGTCTTGGACGCAATTGGAGAAGCTCGATTGGACCAGCGCGTCTTAGATTCCATGACAGTGGAGGCAACGCGAAGAGGCCGCCGCATTCTCGGTACTTTGGCTACAGAAGTTCACGAACGAGGCGGTTTTCTCCGCAACCAAATTGAGGACCTCGTTAGACTTCTACAGCGATTGGAAGAGCAGCAATATCACGTTGGCAGCGACATTAGAATGCTCTTCGAACAAGCTGAGAGCTTGAGGATGGTTCCTTTGCAAGAGCTATTCGACAGGTTCCTCGTTCCTATCCGCGAGACCGCAAGAACAAAAGGAAAAAGAGTAAGACTCTCTTTCTCTGGTGGCGAGCTCGGTCTCGATAAACAGATTGTGGACAAACTTTACGGCCCAATGCTCCATCTTTTGAATAATGCCGTTGATCACGGTATTGGACGAGCCGACGAAAGAGAAGGAGTTGGGAAACACCCTACTGGCAGACTGGATGTTGAAGTCCATAGCCTTGCTGGTGCCGTTGAAATCATCGTGAAAGACGATGGACGTGGTGTTGACACGGACAAGTTGGTCCAACGGGCAATAGAACGTTCAATCATTACGGAAAAAACTGCTGCAAGTATGTCAATTCACGAAAAGTTGCAGCTCGTCTTCCATTCAGGATTGTCTGCCGCTGAAATCATAACCGATCTCTCTGGACGTGGTGTTGGTATGGATGTAGTGAAGACCATCGTTGAAGGAGAGCTCAAGGGAAGTGTCATGCTTGCCTCAGAGGCTGGTGTTGGTACGACAACTGTCTTACGTCTTCCTCTGTCCTTGTCTTCGAGTCGTCTCTTTCTGTTATTGGTCAGTGGTCAAACTTACGCCCTGCCTCTGTCATCTGTCATTACATCAATGATGACTGAGGAAGATGATTTCATCGACGTGGCAGGAAGAAAAGCCATTCGGTTCGAAAACCAATTCATCCCTGTGGCAGATGCTGCCCACTTGTTGGGACTAGAGCCACGTTTTGAATCAGCCAAACGTTCACTCATAATAGGTTCGGGAGCAGAACGTCTTGCCATAGTCGTAGATGAAATTCTCGATGAACAAGAGATGCTCGTCAAACCACTGCCGGCCCTCTTTGAAGGCCTACATGACGTTTCTGGCGTAACTTTCGGATCTACTGGTGAACCTATCCCTGTTCTCTATGTTCCTGACCTCATTGAAGCAGCAAGAAGAGTCACATCCGGTGAAAGAATAGTCAGTGAAAGAGCCGCTCACGGCCCCTACCACATTCTCGTCGTTGACGACTCTTACAACACGAGAGAAGTACAGCAGCATATATTGGAATCGCACGGTTACACCGTCAGTCTCGCGTCAGACGGCGTTGAGGCCCTCGAGCGATTGGCAGTGGAAGACATTGATCTGCTCGTCACTGACATCGAGATGCCTCGTATGGATGGATTCACTTTGGTCGAACAGGTGCGCTCCAAAGAGGAGTTACGCCGTTTGCCTGTCGTCATTCTTACATCGCGAGAATCAGAGGGCGATCGTGCTCGTGGTGTGGACGTAGGGGCAAATGCATATATCGTCAAACGAACTTTTGACGAACAAAAACTGACAGCAACACTAGAAACTCTGTTGCCCTAGGGCCTACATCATTACCTTTACTTGTCCCGCATAGGTAATCGTGATGGTGCCACCAAAAGAACAAACACAGGTGCTTTCGTTTGTCAGGGCAGGAAAATTACCGAGTAGTACAGTTGGTTTACCAGGAGCCCAAGGAGCCGCCACTGCAGGAGTACAAGCCTGAGGAGTCAATACACCACTGGCTGCAGAGGTGGCTGAAGCCACAGCAGGATTTGCCATGGAAGTGCACATTGCAAAGCCTGTGATGTTTTTATAGGGAACATAATCCATTATGGAAGCAGCAAACTGATCTACGGAAACCATAGTCGTTGGCACGATGAGTAGACTACAAGGTGCAGTACCAAAAGAACACAGAAGTGAAGCCCCACCTGTAACGAGGAAACCCACGACTCACTCAGCTTTCTCGTAAACTGTGTATCGTTCACCTTGAAGTTCTGCTCCAAAACGATTCTGAGCGGTGTAATGTCCAGCCACTCTTTTAGCGTCACTCTCTTTCGATGGATTGCCCATCAAAACTCGGTACCAGTCTTTGCCATCATCATCTGGCGTGGTAATGACTTTGGTAGTAACACCATAAATCTTTATGAAAGATGCAGTTCTTTGGGCAGATGCTTCATCGTCATAAAGAGGACCACATTGGACGTAATATTTTTCGTCAGCAGTTGGTGCAGCAGCTTTCGGCTCTGCTACATCTGCATCCTCTTCTGCTACAGCTGCCACTACAGGAGGTGGTGACTGAACATATGCCTGGGCCATAGTGTGAAAGAAACCGTAAACAACCAAAACAACGGCAAGAGCACCGGCGTAGTACCAGTAGTGCGAAACAGTCTTTGCCATCGGTTTGGTGCTCCTGCGAGCACCCAATTCTGGAGGAGTACCAACAGGAATTTTCTCGCTTAGTTTCTTTTTGTATTCGGAAAGTTTGACGGCATTATCGTTGTATTTCCCCTGAAAACCGTGATTGAGACAAAGAAGATAAACTTCGTAGACAAATGTTGGTGTCTGAGGCTTACGAAGAAGGTCATCAAGAGTGTCATAAAAGAGGACACCACCATCTTCGATGTCGAAAAGTTCTTTCTGCAGCGTAGGCCACTTCATCAATCGGGAAAAATAGGCTGCTTTGGGGTGGTTTTGCGAAAGTAAATTCGTTTGTACGTATTCATCGAGGTGGGTAACGATGGGAAACAAAACGAGATAAGCATCCCGTTCCGTATAGTGATCATGTAAGACCATACGCAATCTATCGAGCTGTGTCCGAACTTCAGAGCGTACACTGACCAATGTAAGCATTGGTGGCGGTGACATTACAGGAGCTGCAGGAGCATCAGCAGCATTTTCACCTTCAGCAGCAGGCTGTGGAGTTGGCGTAGCCTCTGGCTGCGCAGAGAGTACATCCAGTTTTTCAAAGACAGCGTGGATTGCTTCCCAGCATTCATTTTGCATGTTTTTCACCCCGAGTTTTGAAATTGTAGCACATGCATGTCACGCACTTGCGAGTATTAATTAGACTGAAGGCTCTTGCGCGAGAAGTCGCATAGCGGTACTCTTGCTCCGATGAAAAAGATATTAATCGTAGATGATGAACAAGATTGCCGACTCTTCGTCGAGACTGTCGTCGAAGAGATAGGTGAATTCGAGATATTGACGGCTTGTGATGGTGATACAGCTGTTCTGTCAGCCAAAGCCCACTTGCCCGATCTCGTCATACTCGATGTAAATATGCCCGTCAAAGATGGCTTCTCAGTATTTTTCGAGCTATCGCAAGAACCAACGACATCCTCTATTCCCGTCATAATGTTGACCGGTGTTGGTTCAGTGACAGGAATGAAAGTTACTGGAAAAGACATGTTGGCAATGTTGGGAAAAGAGCCTGCAGCTTTTCTCGATAAACCAGTCGATCCTGCTATCCTTGATGCAACAGTTAGGCGTGTCCTTGGATTGGATTGATCCGTCGTGGCTCAAGGAAAAATTCTCGTTGTTGATGATGATGAACTGACCCGTGAAATCCTGGCTTCCATACTCGAGGCTGATGGATATGCTGTTGAGCAAGCAGCCAACGGGAAAGAAGCTTATGAAACACTGAAGTCTTCCAATGATGTCGAACTAATCGTCTGCGACATCAATATGCCTGAAATGGACGGCATTGAACTCATTGGCCTCCTTCGAGGTGAATTGGCTTCTGATACTCCTCTCATTGTCTTGTCTGGTAACGACCAAGTGTCTGTTGCCATTGAAGCCATCAACAAGGGGGCGAGCACCTATCTAATCAAAGACGAAAACATCGATCAGACGGTATCCATTGCAGTTGAGCAGGCTCTCGATAAAAAACGAATAGTTGATGAGAATCGCAAATTGATGGAAGCCATCAAAACAAAAAACGAGGAGCTCTCCGTCATCGTAAAAACGATGACTGACGTGGGCATCTCGCTATCATCACACTCTTCCACCGATGAGCTACTCGATGTAGTCGTCAAGTGCGGAAAAAAACTAACCAACGCCTCAGGTGGTGTCTTGTTTTTGTCTCAAGGTGAACAATTGGCACCTCGCGCGGTGCAGTGCGGTGAGAGAACAGTTGATTCTTTACATTCCATCCCAACGACAGGACACCGACCTGTGCAGTCTGCTCACGAGAACGGCTTGCCCGTAATCATTGATGATCTCTCTGAATGCGCCAATTTTGAAGTAGAAGACGTCAAAAAAGGTTGCTCCGATGCAAAAACCCTTTTGGCCGTTCCATTAAAGGGCACTGAGAGCAATTCAGTTGGTGTATTACAGCTAGTCAATGCACGTAGTCCCCAAGATGGTTCCATTGTAACTTTTGACGAAGGTCACTCTAGATATATCGAATCTCTTGCTGCGCAGGCTGCACTTGTCATCGAAAACTCACGATTACACGAGGAGAATATTAGAGCAACTCGACTGTCTGCCCTTGGTGAGGGTATTGCAGGTGCCGCTCACTGCGTGAAAAACATTCTCACAGGTTTTGATGGCGGAAGATACATACTCGATGTGGGCCTGAAAAAAGGAAAGATGGAAAAGGTCGAGCAGGGTTGGGAGATGCTCAAGCGAAATACAGATATCTTGAAACAACTCGTTTTAGACATGCTCGACTATTCTAAAGACCGTACTCCAGAGCTGGCTCCAACAGACGTCAATGAACTCTGTCAGAATATAGTCAACCTTGAGAAGGAAAATGCTAACGCCAAAGGTGCTGAGTTGGCAGTTGAACTTTCTGATGACCTTGAAGACGTTCCAGCTGATAGCAAGTCCATCTATCGTGCTGTGCTCAATCTAGTGGGCAATGCAATCGACGCTCTGCCCGATGAAAAGGGCAAAGTAACTCTTTCGACAAAGAAAGATACTAACCAGAACGAGTTGGTCATCTCTGTAGCAGACAACGGTTGCGGAATAGAAGCCGACAACCTAGAGAATATTTTCAAACCCTTCTTTAGTACCAAAGGTCCCAAAAAAGGCACAGGTCTTGGACTGGCTGTGACACAGAAAGTTATCAGAGAACACGGCGGTTCTTTGGACGTTTCATCGCAGCTCAATGAAGGTACGACTTTCACCATCAGACTTCCGCTTCAGCACTCCAACTAAACGTGGCCCTTGCGTGGCTGGCCAATACGGCGCTAGGGTTTGAGTCAGCTATGTGCTTCTCTTAAATGTTTAGGAAGAAACGTGGATACTACCAGTTTTGTTTTTGGCCCTCAGCCGCCAGAGCGAGCCTCAGCTCGTTGGTTCAAGAATGTTTCACTATTGTGGAAAGTTGCCGGAGCAGTGCTGCTTTCACTGATGGTATGCCTCTTTATTCTCTGGTTTGCCTCATTGGCAACTTTCCGAGATGTGCGCACTCAGTTCGAATCTAATGTCGAAACCTTCTGTCAACGCGGAAGTGATGTCATGTTGGCTGTTTTGCACGGCCTATATAAGGTTAGAATTGACGAAGTTGCCCGCGGTGTAGAGGCCGTAGAAAGAACGTGGAATTCTTCAAAGGTTGAACCGACTTCTGCAAAGATGAAAGAGCATGTGCAGCTGGCAGCTCGACGTTTGACTTTCCTTTCAGTTCTTGACGAAAGTCGAAAAGTCATAGCCAACTACATCGTTACGCGTAAAGGAAATCGAACCTTCGTTGATTCGCGCAAAGCGAGTTCTAGACCCTTTACTGACTCGAGCATCTTTCGTAAAGCTTGGCAAGGCAAAACAATCAAGGGCACACTTGTCCTAAATGCCGATGACCTGAGCCGAATTGGTTTGACCAAACAAGCTACTGTTGCAGACAGCAAAGTTGATGGATTGGCCTTGGTGAGTCTTCGCCGCTGCATCTTCAAAAACAAACGATACCTCATACTCGGAGGTTATCTGCTCAATAACTCGCAAGAATTCATCGAAAAAGTACGCTCTGTCATTTATAACGTCCGTCGTTGGGACAAAGAACACACTGGTGCTCACGAAGCAGCCATCTCAGTTAGCTTGGGTACGACTTTCATCGCCACTACCAAGCCTGAACACAATGCCCTAGGATATAATCTCGCCTTGCCTGAAAATGTCTCAAAAAAAGGAGACATGGCCGTTTGGCGTGGCGAAACCAAAATGAATGGGAAAACTTTTGTCTCCTCATTGACTCCCATCATCGACCTTACAGACCATGAAGTTGGCTTTTTATCTATCTCTGTTGATTTGGACCATTTCATGGCCCCTTACAGAAAAGCCTTCTTTGGGCTTCGCAGCGATTATCGCTCCAACATGGGGCTGGCTGTCTTCGTTGCCCTCGTAATGGCCTTTGGTGTCGGTTTCCTTGCTGCTCGGCTGATCATATGGCCCTTGGCACTTCTGACACAGTTCACAGCCGAAGTTGCAGCTGGCCGACTGAACGTTGCAGTTACCCTCGATGGCAAAGACGAAATCGGTGTGTTGGCTTCTAGTTTCCGCAACATGGTCAAAAATCTACGAGCTCTAACACGCCGTATAGAAGACGCCACTGTTCAATTGGGTGAAGCCACCCATCAACTATCGACCAATCTCTCTTCACAGGCAGCAACATCTGCTCAACAAACAGTTGCTGTCAAAGGAACGAGTGTGACGCTCGAAGAGCTCGCCTCAGCATCTAGACAGATAGCTGACAGTGCCCTTGCCGTTGTAAAAGCAGCAGCCAAGACTCTCGAGTCTGCCAACAGAGGAAGAGAATCGTCTCAAGCAACAATCAAGCAAATGGCACGCATTCAACATGCCAATGAGGATGACTTAGCGCGAATTGCTGCGCTGAGTGGACGTATTGCCCGTATCGACGAAATCATGGCCCTGATCAACACAATTGCAGACCAGACAAAACTGATTGCGTTTAATGCTGCAATTGAAGCTGCTGCTGCTGGAGAAGCAGGAAGACGTTTCACAGTCGTTTCTGAAGAGATACGTCGCTTGGCTGAGAACGTACTCGACAGGGCATTGGAAATCAGGACTTCTATCTCTGATGTTCAAGAAGCAGCAAAAACACTCGTATCTTCTCGTCAAGAAGGATCAGCAATTGTCGGTGATGGTGTAGAAATCACTGAACGTACGAGCACTGATTTGAGTGAGATTCTGGAAGATACTAAATCTGTATTGCAGGATTCAAAGCAGATATCAATGTCCACACAACAACAACGAGCAGCCACGGAACAAAGTCTTAGTGCAATTAGAGAAATCGAAGAAGGTGTTATTGAATTGGCTGAAGGCACCAAACGAACAGAAGAGGTTGTTGCCCGTCTCTCCTCTTTGGCCACAAATTTACAGGAGTCTGTTGAACGTTTCGAGTTAGAAGGCGTTGATGAGGAGGTGGCACTATGAGAATCTCCCTGCGCTGGATAGTTTTAGTGCTAACGACCATCCCACTTTTGCTTGTTTCCGCTCTTTTTTACCATCAGACTAAATCCCTTATAGAGATGGAAGGAAAACAACGAGTTCAGGAGTTTCGCTCAACCTTGATGCAGCGAAAGAAACAAGAGCTGAGATGCCTTTCTGAAATCGCTTATAGGGCTACGAAGAAGTACTACGACTATTCCCATCGTGACCAAATTGGCTTTACACTCAAACAAAGAGGGCACGAGTTCAAAGAGACCCTCATGCGTTACTACAAAGCCCACAAAGACCGATTTCCCCGTGAGACCATACAGCAGTTCATGATTGATTTCGTCAAGGTTTATCGCTTTGACGATGGCGTTGGTTATTTCTGGATCAACGATTTCAAACCGACAATGGTGTGTCATCCAACAGTCCCCAAATTGGACAACACTGATTTGAGTAACTACAAAGACTCTCGCGGAATATCTGTATTCACCGAAATGGTCAAAGTCTGCAAAAAGAAGGGCTCTGGCTTCGTCAACTATCGTTGGTTGAATCCGAAAACGAAAAAAGAAGATGAGAAGATTTCCTACGTTTTCACCTTTGAACCATTCGGCTGGATCATTGGGACAGGCGAATATTACTCGGTCCTGAAACAAAGACTGCAGTTCAAAGCGAGAGAAACTCTAGCCAAACTTCGTTACACCGATTGCGGTTATTTTTGGATCAACGACTTTAATGCAACAATGCTGATGCACCCTATACGCCCAGAACTCGTTGGTCAGAACATGATGGACTTCGAAGATCCCAATGGCATGCGTGTTTTCAAAAGTGCCGTCGAAATCTGCAAAAAACGCCCCAACAAAGGTTTTCTCGAATACGTAGGTCCCAAACCAGGCACTGATATAGACAAACCAAAACTCTCTTACGTTCGCACTTTCAAAGAGTGGAAGTGGATCATAGGAACAGGCGTTTACCTTGATGATGTGAAATCAGCCATCGCATCAGAAGAGAAGCGTGTGCAAGACGAGATATCTCGTTTAGTAGGAGCTTTCGGATACATTGCTCTCTTGGCTGTTTTACTCATTGGTTTGGTCACAATTTTCTTGATTTCTCGTTATATCAACGATCCATTGGAGAGTATCATCGATACACTCGATGGTTTCGACAACGACCTGCGCACACGCTTCTCAGATACTTACAGTTTTGAGTTTGCCTCTTTGGCTGAAAGCTTCAACAAACTCATTGGTAGCTTAGAAGGCATCATCACAGGGCTACACCAAGCCACTGGCAAAGTTAACAAATCGGCTGCAGACATCTCAGGGGTAGTTGAGGGACAGGCAGCTCAACTGGCTCAGCAATCAGCTGCAATCGCTGAGATAACAGCCACCGTTGAAGAGCTATCAGCTTCATCAGGACAAATTGCCGATAACGCATCAACTGTTCTCTTTTCAGCCAAAGATGCCCTGACACTTTCACAGCAAGGTGCCGATGCCGTTCAAGCAATCGCCACTCAGATGGAGCGAGTTCACAAGGGCAGCCTTACGAGGCAACAAGATATGACTGCCTTGGGAGAAAGTTCTAGAGAAATCTCAGAGATAATGGAACTGATCAATGACATAGCCGAACAGACAAAACTCATAGCTTTCAACGCTGCTCTAGAGGCTTCTAGTGCAGGCGAGGCAGGGAAACGTTTCGGTGTTGTAGCTTCCGAGATACGAAGTCTTGCTGATAATGTAATGGAATCGACGCAAGACATCGCCGTAAAGGTGAAAGAGATTCAGTTGGCTGTCAACAGAATGATCAAGTCAGCAGAGGAAACTGCCACAGACGTTGAAAATGGTTTGGAGTCTTCCCAAAAGACTGTAGATCTCATTGGGCACATTGTCTCTGGAGCTGAAGAGACAACTACTGCGGCAAGACAGATTTCCCTTTCAACACAGCAGCAGAAGTCTGCAAGTGCACAAATTGTGACGGCCATGCGAGAAATCAGCGACGGTGCCAACGAAACTGCGGAGAATCTCTCTACAGTCAGCTCGAGCGCAACTAGTCTCCAAGGATTGGCCATAGATCTAGACAAAATGGTTGGACAATTCAGAGTAAGCGACTAAATAAATTGCTTGCATATTGACAAAAAAGAAACGCACAAGAACCCTTTTGTCACTACCCTTTTATTCCCTCTTATACATGTTGAATTTCCATGCCAGGGCACCCTAAGGTGGCATGACTCATTTTGGACATGGGACTGATTCTCTAGCCAATAAGGCAGTTAATTTTTGGAGGGGTACTAAATGATTATCGAGCGATTTTCACTTACTGCGCAGGATGCTGTCGAACGAGCAAGCCGCTTGGCCGTCAGAAAGAACCATAGTTATGTCACCCCTTGGCATCTGCTCAACGGAATGTTGAAGCAGGACAAAAGCCAGGCAGAGAAATTCCTGAGCAAAGCCTCTGTCGACGTTAAAACGCTGGCAGGCAGAATTGACAGTAACCTTGTCGCACAAACGAAGGCCCAAAAAGGTGTTCAGGAAACGCCCATCAATCGAGATCTCGAACGTGTTTTCATTTCTGCTGAAGAGTTCTCCACAGCTCAAAACAGCAAATACATCGGTATCAACCACCTCGTATTGGGTATTCTGGAGATTGACGAGATTCTCAGCGCAGTCAATGAATGTGGTTTGGACAAAGATTCACTGGAACTCGTCTTGAAGCAGACTTCAGCTGGCGGATATGGCTCAGGCGATAACGCACCTGACGAATATGAATTCCTGCAAAAATACACAGTCGATTTCACTGCTAGAGCTCAATGTGGCGAGCTCGACCCAGTCATTGGCCGCACTGAAGAAATCCGACACGTCATTCAAGTGCTCAGTCGCCGACTCAAAAACAACCCATTGGTCATTGGCCCTCCAGGCGTAGGTAAAACAGCTGTCGTCGAAGGTTTGGCTCAGAAAATAGCCGATGGTGACGTCCCTGATGATCTCAAACAGTCAGTTGTCCTCGGTCTCGACTTGGGTCAACTCATCGCTGGAGCAAGCTACCGTGGTGAGTTCGAAGACAGATTGAAACGAGTAGTCGACGAAGTAAAAGATGCTGGCAACGTAATCCTATTCATCGACGAAATCCATATGCTCGTTGGTGCAGGTGGCTCAGCAGGAACCATGGACGCCGCCAACCTGATCAAACCTGCTCTCTCACGTGGTGAAATCCGCTGTATGGGTGCGACGACACTTGAAGAGTATCGCAAATACATTGAAAAAGACGCAGCTCTAATGCGCCGTTTCCACACTGTGACAGTTGATGAACCAACACTGGAAGAGACATTGGATATCCTCCGTGGAGTAAAAGAAAAGTACGAAATTCACCACGGTGTCAGAATTACAGCTGGTGCAGTACAGGCAGCTGCCAAACTCTCCAAACGTTACATTGCTGACCGCTACTTGCCAGACAAGGCTCTAGACCTCATTGACCAAACAGCGGCAAATATTCGTATTGATCTCAACTCAAAACCCAAAGAAATCCAAGAGATGGATAGACGTATCGTCCAACTTGAGATTGAACTTCGTGGTCTCGAACACGAAGAAGATGCTGGTGATCGAAAGAAAGAGATTGATTCGGAACTTTCCAAACTCAAAACAGAAAGCCAAGAGCTTACTGAGAAGTGGGAAAAAGAAAAAGTAGCTCTAGAGAAGCTGCAGCAGGCAAAACAAACTCTGCAAGAAGCCAAAACTGAGATGGAATTGAAAATCAAGGAAGAGGACTTTGCTCGAGTTGCCGAACTTCAGCACAAGGTCATTCCTGATTGTGAAAAGACACTCGCCGAGTTTGGTGAGGTGGACAACATTGACGAACAGATGTTGAAAGAAGCCATCCAGGACACTGACGTAGCCGATACAGTCTCTGCATGGACTGGTATTCCTGTTTCAAAAATGATGGGTTCCGAGCGTGACAGACTTCTAGAGCTGGAAAGCCATCTTCGCAAACGTGTTTGTGGCCAAGATAGCGCTCTCCAAGTAGTAGCCAAAGCAGTTCGCCGTGCCCGTGCAGGAGTTCAAGATCCCAATCGTCCTATTGCCTCATTCTTGATGTGTGGTCCTACAGGTGTTGGTAAGACAGAGCTGGCAAAAGCTCTGGCGGAATACCTCTTCGATGACGAGCGAGCACTAATGCGAGTCGACATGTCCGAATATATGGAAAAACATGCTGCCGCGAAACTGGTTGGCGCTGCACCAGGATATGTTGGTTACGAAGAAGGTGGCGTTCTGACTAACCATGTACGCCGCAAGCCTTTCTCTGTAGTACTCTTCGACGAAGTAGAAAAAGCACATCCTGACGTGTTTAACCTCTTCTTGCAGCTCCTTGATGATGGCCGTCTGACAGATAGTTCTGGTGTAACAGTCAACTTTGCCAACACCATCATCTTGCTCACTTCAAACCTCGGTGCCAAAAACATAAGGCCAACTGAGACTGAAGAAGAAACAATGCAAATGAAGATGGGAATTATGGAAGCCGTACGTGGACACTTCCGTCCAGAGTTCATCAATCGATTGGATGACGTTCTTATCTTCGATCAACTGACTCTCGAAGTCATGACACCGATTGTGGACATTCAGCTCAGTCGCTTGGCAAAACTTCTCGAAGAGAAACAAATTGCAATGGAAGTGACTTCCGAAGCCAAAACCTACTTGGCTGAAAAGGGATTTAATCCTGAATACGGTGCCCGTCCATTGAAGCGAGTCATCCAAGAGAGATTGCAAGATCCTCTTGCCGAGAAAATCATTTCAGGCGACATCAACGAAGGAGACAACGTAGTCGTTTCTATGCTCGATGGTGAACTGGACATTCAGTCTACGAAGTAAGGATAGGACCAAAGTCCAATGGGTCAAATAAGCAAATATTTAGCTCAAATCAGAAGGGCAAAACGTAAGGGTTCTTACTTTATGCGCCTTTTGATGTCTGCCCTTGAGTGGGTTATTGCCAATTGGCATTACATTGTGGGCGGACTCGTACTTCTAATCGTTGCTTATTTCCTCTACAGATGGTGGAAAAAACGTAAAGCGCGTGCCGCTGCTGGTGGAGCAGAAGCAAGACCCCGCTTCTCACCTGCAAGCCTGGTCAAAGTTTGGCGCAGTTTCCTTGATGGAATTCCTGCTGAGTTCAGAAACTCCATCTTGGGATATAACCCCTTCATCGTCATCGGCGATGGAGGGGCTGGCAAAACCTCTATTGTTGACCATTACACAGATTGGCAAGGACAGGCTCGTCAGTTTTATCCCAGCTATACAGCAGATCCACAGTTGCAAATCTATTTGGGTTCAAACCTATGGGTACAAGAGTTGCCACCATCCTTACTTCATGACACCTCTTCTGAAGCTCGCAGTGCCCTCAAGTTCTTGTGGGCTCCCCTCTTCAGATATCGACCTCCTCATGTCGTCGTCACATTGGATATATCCACTCTAGCCAATGAAAATCCAGACACACTGAGGCAAGTGGCCCAAATGGCCAGAGGAAAAATCAACATACTTTCACGTATCGTTGATGAATCAGTTCGAGTGACCGTTGCCCTGACCCATATGGATAGGATCAAGGGATTTGACGCATTCTCTAAGTTTTTGAATGCCAACAACATTCCTCTCGAACTTCCAGTGGCCAGTGATAACGCCTCTGTGAAAAAATGCCTCGAAAACTACGAAGAGTGGCTGGGCTTGGCGTTGACCACATTGAGCACAGATGAATATCTGCAGATTCTCGGCTTTATGCGGCACATACCTGATAAGCTCGAGATAGTTGATACCTTTATGCGCATACTGCGCAATCCTGATCCTATGTCTTATGAGCCAAATATCTTGCGTGTTTGCCTCTGCTCTCAGACACCTGGTGATCCACCACTCTCCAGTCCTTTTGCACTACCAGAAGCAATATCAGGATTACAACGTGATCCAAATCGCAAACATCGTTATGCTGCAGCCGTAGTCGCTGCCCTTGGTGCTTTGTACATCTTCTCTGGATTCGCCTACGAGCAACAACTCATCGGAACGGCGACTGAAAGTATAGATACACTCGTCAAGGTAGATGTATCAGACTATGGTGAAGTTAATATTCCCCAATATGACGCTTGGTCACTCGAGTTCTCTAAAACTCTACGTAAAACAAAACCACATGGTCTAGCGAGCCTTCTTCCTGGCTTTTTACCTGACCATGAAAGTTTTGTTGAAGGGGAAGTGCAGCGACATTACCAAGAGATATGTCGTCAGCGGTTCTTGCTGCCCAAATTGTCAGCCTATTATGAATACTTGAACGATCCCAAAAATGCTGGTGATATAAAGGCATTCTTGTCCAATCGGCGTCAGTTTTGGGAACTACTTGGTGTGATATTTGGACCGTGCAGCCAAGAACTCAGCATTATTGTCCACAGCAATAGCAAGAGTCTCTCTGAGTCTCTGCAGCTGCCTAGGCGGCTCATTGAAGATTATGTAAGCGTATATCCAGATGGTTATGAGGAACCATTTGCTTTGCCTGTGGACATACGTTCAATAAAGGCTGTTCCTGCTCCTGTGTTAGATCCATTTGATCTAAGAGAGTTCCTATCTGACATATCCGAATTGGTCAAAGGGGCCACAATTGGACGCACTCAACACAAGGAACTGCAAAATAAGGCAAAAAAAATACTCGAGGATGTCGGCACCTTTGAACGAGAAGGTTTAGCCAGTCGTATGCATGGCCAACTTGTGAACTTGGGAGTTATGCCTGCACCAGAAGGTAAGGCAACGAAAGAACTGCCACTCTTCAAAGGTAAAGATCGCCTTAAAGCTTTCTTGCAGTACATTACTGATGTTGAACTACTGCAGCCAAAGTTGGATAAGGACCTAGATCTAAATCAGTTCTGTCGACGACTGGAACAGATGAATGTAACCTTGGCCAGCATGCCAGATGAAGAATGCCGCTTCAGAGTAAAGGAAGAGCCTTTCATTTTCCGCACTCTTGATTGGTATAAACTCATCAATCGTACAGTCGTCACGCAAATGCTGCGTGACTTCAAGAAAAACAATGACTTTGGCGATGGTCTCTTACTCTTCCGTACCAATCATGGTTATCCCAACATCGTGCAAAATGAAACCAACGATGGACATCTCTTCTTTTCCGGTAAAGGAAATGTGGATGGAAGGTTCACGGCAAAAGCTTTCACAAAAATCCATCCTCTTCTTCAAGAGCTACCGACCTTGTTGGCCAGTTTGCCTGTAGAGCAAGCAGAAAAGGATACCTTCCAACTCTTTATAGTAAAAGAGATGGACGCTTATGCCGAACGTTATGCCAAAGAGTTTACGAAGTATTATTTGACCTTTAATGTCAGAGTCTCTTCTCTACCTGAGTTAAGGTATGTAGTCGAGCAAGTTGGTCGACCAACTTCTCATTTCCAGACTTTCTTGAAGACTGTGAAAGAGAACACTGTCTTTGATTTGGACAGAGAGAACCCTTTCTTGGCACCTGTCAGGAAACATTTGGCTCGCTTCGACTTCTTGGGCAAATTGCTCTTCGAGCGTAAGGGGTTTTACCCAGAGCTGGAAAAGTACTTGGCCATCATCACTCAGCTCGGTGTTGACCTAAAGGTTGCCGAACCAGCAGCAGGTGCTGAGGAAGGTGGAGAAGAAGGAGCCAAAGAGGGAGAAGAAAAGAAAGAAGAGGGCAAAAAAGAAGAAGGTGAAGCCCCAGCCGAAGAGAAAGCTGCTGAAGGCGAAGGAGAGGGTGAAGGTGAAGAAGAGGAAGAGGCAATTCCTCGTCTGCAAGATAATCTCTCACCTGCAGGTAAATACTGTTACGACATTCTCGTTCGACCTGAGCTTTCGTATCTAGGTGCTGTAGAGAGATTCCTCGACGATGCACATATCAAAGCACCTTTTAGAAATTTGTTCATTGGACCTGTTGCCGAAGCTTATCGCATTGGCAGGGCTGATTTACGTGAGACCATAAATGCTGCTTGGACAGATTTGTATAGGGAATATTACTTACCTATTGCCCATACATTCCCCTTCGATTTGAAGGCAAAAGAAGCAGCAACTCCAAAGCAAATTGAGATTGCATTCCACAAACGAGGCAAGGTTGCCAAAATCTTTGAAAACATGATTGCACCAGTTTGTAGTCGAAAGGCTGGCAAATGGATTATGCGCCCATCTTCACTTGGTGCGTTGAGACCTCCCAAAGGAATGCTGGAAATGATGAACGCTGGCGAACGTTTCGGAAAAAAACTATGGGATGACAAAGGTCAACCCAAAGCGCTCAAGCATACTATCCGCACCTTCCCGCTTCCTCCTGTCGTGCAGACACGACCTTCTGTCGTTTTGGCCTATCTGAGATCTGGTGAGTCTTCTGTCTTTGCATTCAACCAAAGACCACGATGGAAAGACATTGCTATCAGTTGGTGGCAGTCAGCCAGTTCAGCAGCCGGTGTACGAATAGAAAATCCACGCAAAAGGCGTCGTTCATATTCTGCTGAGGAAGTCGCTCATTCTGATTGGGCCTTTTATCGCTTGTTACACGAGGCAGAGGTCGTTGGACCGTTTTCATATGCTTGGACTTTCAAGAATCAGCAGACTGGATATCGACGTTACACTATACAATTCAAAGTCGAAGGTGATCCCTTTGCCTTGTTCAGAACAATTCCCTTTAAACGTAAACCTAATGTTGGAGACTGAGGACCGCAAAAATGAGCGGCAAATATCATAATCTCATAGTGTCTATCTGCGTAGTTGTATGTGTCTCATTGACAGCCACTGGATGTGACTTCAAACTCTTTGGAAAAAAACGCTCCTCTAGAATGAAGTTTAGAGTCACTTCTTTGCCAGAAACCAATGATGGTAGAGCCGTGCATGCCGTCATCAAATCAGTCACTCCTCAAGAGTTCCTCACAGATAGCTATGAGAGTATGGTCGATGCTGCCTACTCCAATCCTCCAGCAGATGGAGTTCTTCGCTCATTCGCCATCGTTCCTGGTCAGACAAAGACTATTTCCTTGGAGAAGGAACCACAAAAAGCCATTGGCGTTTATTTCCTCTTCTCTGAACCTGGCGAACAATGGAAACTGCTAATGCCTCAACCAATTCGAAGCAAGTACAACTTCAAGCTCGACAAAGACTCCGTCGAACAAAAATAGACTTGGGGTGGTCATATGACTGAACCCATCGATTTGGCCCAAATCAACAAAGCCATGACTATTCCGGCTTTTGGATTTCTCACGCGCCAAAGATGGCTCGAAAACAGCTGGAGTGATCCACAGAATTTCTGGCTCTCTGTATTGGAGCGCAGCTCTTTGACTCACCATTTGCGTTCAAAGAGTGCTCCTTTTGGATATTACGACTTTGCCTACGACATATTACATCGTGTCGATAATCCGCAGACTCCTGCTCTACGTTTTGTCTCCAATCGCCAAGAGATTGTCTGGACTTACGGTGAGCTTCGTGAAGCCGTTGCAGCTACAGCTAATTGCTGGCTCTCCATGGGAGTTCAGCCAGGAGTCAACATTGCATTGCTGATTCCATTTGATATTCCCTACGTAGTCTCTTTGCTTGCTGCTTTATCCTTAGGTGCCACCGTTTGTCCCGTCCTGCCAAAAGGATCTCGTTTGGTCAATGAAAGGTTGACCAACTTGGCACCTGAGTTTGTCGCAACGGACGAACTTTATGGGAGACTATTGGGTAATTTGGAATTCCCTGTGCTGCCACCTCAAGCTCCTATTACAGATAACAAACCTCTTCCTACTTTTGCCTATCCTTCAGGAGCTCCTGTTTTACGCCTTTATGATCCCTGCCAAAGAAGAGGTGGATTACCTGTAGCAGTGAGTGCCGACATTTTGTATCTATCGTCTCTTCGTGACGGAATGGTTTTGCTTGGCTTGAGACCAGGCGATCAAATGGCAGCACCTGCCGCCCATTATATGGAGCATCAACCATCAATGTTCTTGTCTTGCTTGCTCAATGGCGCAACTTGGCTGGAAGGACAAGGTCAAAGTGCTGCTTGGTGGTTAGAGCAAACCTTGAGAGCAATCTTTCTTGATTCCACATTGAGAGATGAGATTCTTAGTTCTACACAACCTGAAGTCATCAAGTGGGATCTTTGGTTACGTAATTTGGCCGAATCCAACTACCTCGAGCAGTGGCAAGCATTTGCCAGATTTGGTCCACTGGCCGAGATTCCTGGAGTCTCCTTCAAGTGGAACAGCACACATGGAGGTGCCCTTCTCTGGTCTCTACGTAGACATGGGGCAGTCACCTCCTCAGCTCTACCTGCTCCTGGAGTACCTTGGATATTGACAAATCCGGCAGATGGTTTGACTGAAGCCATCTATGGTTTTGGCCTCTTCACTCCTCTTTGGTTGGAAGAGATGCCAGCCGAGGGATCCGCCTCTGCATGTTTGTTGGCAGACGGTCAGGTTGAATGGGCTTTCGCTGGTATCCATGGTCTTTCAAGACAAGGGCGTTATTACCCACAGGAACATCTTCAGGGAATATTAGATGAGGAGTTAGGCACAGAGAAGTGTGCCATAGGTGTAGTTCCTAGGCCAAATTCCTTTGATTCGAGATTTGATGTAATCATTTTGACAGGAGACAGGACCATTGGCGACGAAGCCACTGTTATTGGACAAGTCAACCAACTTGCGGAGCAGCAACTTGGTGCTGAACACTTGCCTGACAAGGTAGTCATAGTCCCCCTTAGTATCCGTAGAGGAGAAGAGGGCGGGATTGACCATAAATGGCTCACTAGCCGGTACCCCTCGGGATTGATTAATCACATGGTTAGAGATGG
Organism: uncultured bacterium; assembly: GCA_964643655.1. Lineage (GTDB taxonomy): Bacteria > Muiribacteriota > UBA6191 > CAZXTJ01 > CAZXTJ01 > CAZXTJ01. Next base: position 873 of record CAZXTJ010000046.1, on the reverse strand, counting down.
AGCTTTTCGAGCCCTCTCAGACCTGAGGTGCCTCTTCAGAAGAGCGAAAGAGACTCTTGAACTAGAGGCTGAAGACTCGGTAAAGTGACATAGCAACAGATTAATAAGAGAGAACGGGGGAGGGCTTCTAACTGGACCCAAGGGTCCAATTCACACATTATTGCCGCAACAAACTGACGCATTTCAGAATTTCGAGGGAAAGTAAGGAGTGTTGAGATGTCAATCCAAGATGAAATCCCAAAATCGCGACTAACGCTACGATACAAAACAGAGGTCAACGGGCAACCAGAGGACATTAATCTTCCTTTGCGTATGCTGGTAGCCGGAGACCTCTCCCAAGGAAGTTCCAAAGATCAGAAAGTTGATCTCGAGGAACGTAGAATGCGTAGTCTCGATGGACGCAATCTAGACGCAGTTATGAAAGACATGGATATGTCTCTCAAATTTACTGTAGACAACAAGATTGATCCAGACAAAGAAGAAGAGCTGCAAGTAGATCTACCAATTGACAGTATGCGCTCCTTCTCTCCAGACCAAATTGCTCAGCATGTACCCAAACTCAAGGGTCTACTGATGGTCAAAGAACTGCTCCAAGAAATCGTGTCAAACATGGATAACCGAAAAGACTTTCGAAAACTGCTGGGCGAGTTGCTCTCGAACCAAGAAGCTCTTGGCGAAATGATGAAAGAGTTCGAAGGATTCGACAGTTTCAAATTGCCTTCAGGTAAAACAGCAGAAGAAGCAGCAGAGTAAGGAAATCCATTAGTTATTCGACACTGAGGCAGAGAAACTGCCCGGTTTAAGGGGAGGTCACTTACAATGGCCGACGATACAAAAACCAAAGAAGAACAGAAGCTAGATCTCAAACGATTT
>CAZXTJ010000045.1:0-22863 GCA_964643655.1 uncultured bacterium | reverse complement strand
GCGTAAATCACTCCGCCACCAATGAGTGAGGCTAAGAAGAGGAAAGTTACCGTTGGTTTCCGCTGTAAGAAAGACATTACATAAAACCTGAGCTTCCATGTTCCGACAATGTAGAAAAGGGGGCTCTACATGTCCGAGTATGCCACGACTAAAGTCGTCCTGAATAGATACGTACTGAAAGAGCAATTGGGCAGTGGCGGAATGAGCACTGTCTATGCAGCCACTGACGAACAAAGTGGCCAGCAATTGGCCATAAAACGCCTGCCTTTACAGGAGGTGGACGAAAAAGCTCGCAAACATCTCGAGCGAGAAGATTGGCCCTTAGTCGTTTCTGCCACGCAAACATAGTTGGTTTCAGGGGCCTCGTCACAGAGGATGACTATCTCTACTGCCTAATGGACTATGTGGAAGGTGAAAACCTTGGTAAACGTATAGAACGAGTTTGTCGTCTTGAAGGCGGCTTTCTTCCTTTGGCTGAAGTTTTGACCATCGCCACTAATATAGCCAAAGCATTGGTCCACGCTCACAGCAAAAATGTCATTCACCGTGACATAAAACCTGACAACATCATGGTCACAGCAGATGGTAGGGCCGTTTTGTTGGATTTCGGTCTTGCCCAAGTGAGAGACCTTTGTCCCCTAATTCCTTTCAACAGAAGTCCAGGTACAGTTGCCTATTTCGCACCTGAACAGATGCGAGGAAGCCAAACTGACGAACGAACTGACATGTATCAGTTTGGTCTTACCCTCTACGAAGCTCTGACAGGAAAACTCCCCTTCCCTGATGACCACCCTTTTGACGGAATGTACCGTCGCCTGCACGAGAACATCCCACCACCATCGATATTGAACAAAAACTGCAGTTTGACTCTCGATGCTCTCGTTGGGCGATGTTTGTTACCAAAGAGGGATAAACGTTTCTCTTCCATGGCGGAAGTGAGTCACATACTCGAGTCATCGCTGCAATCGACTTTGATTTCCGAAAAACCAAGGAATGTGTTGAACCCATTCAAGAGAACAAAAAAGTCCCATATCTCCATTGCCACTTAACTTACGTATCTAGTTCAGCTCTTTCTCCAAGAGTCTTTGTGTGTATTCGAGCGTTTCTGGCCAATCGTCGCTAGGAAGGAGCTTTTCAGCATCCTCCAACCAAAGTAGAGGTTGAATGTCCTCACTAGCAGCCATAGCCAGCGAGTGTCCCTGATTTGCGGCAAATCTGAACCAACGGGAAGCCAGGTTTAAATTCTGTTCTACTCCATCGCCATCTCTGAAACGGCAACCTATTTCAAAAGAGGCTTCGGCATTGCCACGATTGGCGATTTTGATGAGTTCTTTCACGTTTCCTGAGAGCTTTGGTTTTGCTACTGTTCTCGTGGCCTCTACAGCTGGTTTCTTTCTTCTGGCTGCTTTGCGGATTTTTTTGACGAGGCCATTTGGTCCTTTCTTCTTCAGCGCTGCCAAGTTGGTCTTGGCTTCAGCAAATCCGCTCTTGGCTGCTTTGTCATACCAAAAAAGAGCCTTTGAATAGTCTGCCGTCACTCCGTGGCCCTTTTCATAACATTTACCCAGCATGTTTTGTGAATTGAGAGAGCCTTTGTTGGCAGCCTTTTCAAAATATTCGAAGGCTTTGTGATAGTTTTTACTTATGCCATTTCCGTTGTATAAACAGCGACCCATATAAAAGGTGGCGGCTCTATTGTTCAGCTCAGCTGCTTTTCTGTAGTAGGGAACAGCTTTTTGGGGACTTTTCGCCACACCTTTTCCATACTGTAGACAATAACCAACATCGGCCATTCCTTGAGCGTAACCCGCCTTGGCTGACTTGAGATACCATTGGTATGCTTTGGTCCTATCTTGTTTGGCCCCTTTGCCTGTGTAATAGGCCTCGGCAACCATCCAGGCAGCTTCGCCGACGCCTAGATTTCCCCCTTTTGTGGCCCAGTAGACTGATTGGGAAGGGTTTTTCCTCACACCAAAGCCATCTCGATAACACTTGGCAAGGAGGAGGCAAGATTTACCGTTGTTCTTTTTTGCTCCTTTGTGAAGCCAACTGAAAGCCAAACGTCCGTTTTTTCCCGTACCAATACCTTCGTAATAACAGCGGCCTAGATCGTAGATGGCAAACACGTTCCCCGATCTTGCACCACGCATATAGTTGGCAAAGGCTTTGGTCAGATCTTTTCTCGTACCCCAAGCATTTTCATGACACTTGCCAAGAAGGTGCTGACCAGAACCGTATTTGTTGGCTGCAGATTTCTTCGCCCAGTAAAAGGCCTTTTTATAGTCTTTGTCAGCGCCATAACCGTAGGCAAAACACCAAGCAACATTGTACTGGGCAATGCGATTACCTTTGTTGGCTGCTTTCGTAAACCACATTAAGGCGATGGCATAGTCACGTTTGACTCCTCTACCGTTGTAATAGAGAAAGCCCAATTCGTTCATTGCTGCTACGTTGCCATTTTTCGCAGCTTTTTCGTACCACAATATTGCCAGGTCGTATTTTTTTGGCAAACCAGTTCCGTACTGATAGCGTCGCCCCAGCTCGTACTGGGCTCCGCTTTGGCCATTGTTGGCATATCTGCGTAGTTTGGCCAATCTCATTCGATTGTAGGGTTTGGCCAGAAGACTAGTCGCTGTCATCAATGCCAGGACGATGATCATCGTTAACCTGGTTCTTATCATTATTCACTCCCCTAGTAGATGATTTCCTGTGTTTATCATGGTCAACTCTACCCTAGACCTAACTGCCCTTCAACGTCGAGTCGAAGTGAAATATAATTCCTTGTATATACTAGGAAGATGAAGGGGGCATTTGTGCGCCAGTTTATTAACGTAATTATAGTTATCGTCTTAATGGGTACTTTCCTCGTTGCCGCTTCGAAAGACAGACGGCTAGCCATGGTTGTCGGCCTCGATGGTTCGTCGTCAGTAAAGCTGCAAAGGGGAAGTGGCTCAGCCAAGGTTTTGGCTGCTGGGGCTTATTTATGTGCTGGCGACAAGGTCATTGGGGGTAAAAGTGCTACTAAGTTGTCTTTGCTCATCTTGGCCAAATCTAATCTGCTCGTAGTCTCTCTCGAGGCAGGGCAAAAAAGAACTATTGGGCAGTTATTGGAACCCAAAAGTGAATCTGTGCTGGAAACTGTTTGGTCCAGTCTGCGCAAGGCAATTTTGGGTGATAAAAAGTCAGCACCTGTTGAAGTGGGCGGTGTACGTGATGGTCAAGGTCTTCAACCGGCCCCAGCAAAACCTGCTTCCAGTCGTTCTTTTACGAGACCGGCAAGAATGCGCCTGCAAAAGAAGCAGACGAAGCCCAAAACGCTTAGTTATAACCCTCCCAAACCAGCGCCTCCGCCAATAGAAAACACGGCTTTTGATGGGAATCTTGATGCCTGCAGTTCTGACACCAAGACAGAATCACAAGAAATCCTGTTAGGAGGGGGAGGATCAGGTATGTTCACTTCCTTTGCCAATGCCCATAAGGTGTTGCCTCTGACTGGAGCAGATGCACCTTTTGGACAAGTTAGAGTGGAGTTGCCCACTTGGCAAGGTGGACAGTTGGAGTTTGTTTTTGAACATGAGGGTGTTGCAGTTCTCAAGCAGAGCTCTTATGGTAACAGCCATGGCAAAGCCTGGACTGTCATCGACCTGGAAAGCTGTGGTCTTAAAGCGGGTTCTGTAGTCGTCTATTATTTGGCTGGTGAAAAGAAATCGCCAAATCCTTGGTTTGTAGCTTTGCCCATTGAGTTCCACAATGAACAAAAAGCGCTCGTCCAAAGAGCTCAATTCGAAGTGAACAAAAAAATGAAAAGGGCCATTTTGTTATTGGCAGCTGTCCGCTTCAAAGAAGCAGGAGCATTCCGTTCCGCTTTTTCTCTGGCCAATAGAGTACTAAAACTTTCTTCTGAGAGTGAGAAGGCTGAGCTGCGGAGTTTGCTCTCTGAGATAAAAGAGAAGATGACTGGAAGGCCTCAATAAGTTGACAACAGCTTTTTTGGAACATGCTTTCAAAAGATGGGGTCCCAAGCGAATTACTCTTTGGGTTACGGTGATTGCAGGAGCACTTCTGCTCCTAATGTTCTTGTACCCAATTCAAGCCATTCATCGATTGCAAGAGAACTCTATGGATATCCTCTATTGGGGATATGGTGAACAAATCGAAACTAATGAAGTAGTCGTCGTTGGTTTGGACAGGCGTACTTTTGCTGAAACGGGATTGGACTTTCCTCGTTTTTTCCCAATGTATAAAAAAATCGTTCAACGTCTCACCCGAGCAGAAGCAAAAGCCATCGCCTTTGATATTGGTTTGTCTACTGCACCTTCCAAAGAAGCTGCTGAGGAATTCACCACGGCAGTGGAAAATGGACCGCCCTTTTTTATTGCCTCCTCCCTGCCTGCTCAAGGCCTCTCTCAACCGGAAAGACCTGTCAGTAAAAACGAAAAAAGCATCATCAAGTCAAAGGCAATCAGACGAGGTTATGTGGACTTGCTGCGACCCACTATTGACGGTCCAATCGTTCGGCGACTTGCATTGACGACAGAACGAAATGGTCATAGTTATCATTCTTTTGCTTACACGATTTGGAAAAATCTTACTGGCAAAGAGCTGCCTCGAGAGTCAGAAGATTATTTCAGAATTCCCTTCAAGGGCGCCAATGGTGGCATTCCTTATATCTCTTGCGCTGATTTGCTCAAGGGTCCCAAAGAGCTCGATTTGGCCTTCAAGTCACGAGTAGTTTTACTTGGTCCAGAAGAGGTGTGGTTTCAGGATTATCACCAAACTCCTGTGGGCCGCACCTTAGGTGTGCAAATCCACGCCAATATGGTGCAAGCCTTACTCCGGGACATAAGACTAAAAAGACCCAATCCAGTTGTTTTATTCCTGGCTGTTTCTCTTCCCCTTCTCTTTGGTCTCCTTTTTTATCACAAAACTAAACCACCAGTTTCATATTCTTTGGTTTTGATGGCGGCTGTTCTCATCTTGGTCCTATCCACTCTTTTGGCCAAACATGGTTTCTGGTTACCGCCGTTGACTCCTCTTCTGGCACTTCTGAGCGGCTTTTTTATTCCCATGGTCGTTTTCACCTCTCACGAAGCTCTCGAGGGACTGGTCGTCAAAAGACTTTTTGGTCAGTTTGTCTCTCAAGAGGTTTTCCAGGCCATCATGCGAGACCGTACGGGTTTGCGTCTAGACGGTGTCAGTATTGAGGCTACTGTTCTTTTTAGTGATATCCGAGGTTTCACCACCTTGTCAGAAGAGCTGGGCCCAGATAACACCTTCACCATTCTCAACGAATATTTTGGTGAAATGGTAGACGTAATTTTCAGAAACGGTGGTCGCCTCGACAAGTTCATTGGCGACGCAATCATGGCCGTTTATGGTGCTCCTTTTTCTCAACCTGACGATGTACTACGAGCAGTGAAAAGTGCTCACGAAATGCAACAGAGGCTGCGAAGTCTCAACAAAGTTTTGGCTCAACAAGGCAAGCCCGAATTGACCATTGGTGTAGGTTTGGCCACTGGCCTCGTTCATGCCGGTGTCATTGGCACTTCTGAAAAGATGGAATATGCCGTCATTGGTGACACTGTGAACACGGCTTCTCGTTTGGAACATCTGACGAAAGAGCTTGGTGTATCCATTTTGATGTCTGAGGGTACTTATGAAGCCGTCAAAGACCATGTCGAAGCCATCGACTTGGGCGAACAGGAGATTCGCGGCAAACAAGGCAAACTTCGTGTTTATGGCCTCATCAACATGGATTGATTATTTGGGATTGGACAGAACTCCACTGTTCTGTTTTGCTTTCTTTTTCCCACCCAATTCGTGACTCATTGCTGCTTGAGCTTTTCCTGAGATGATGTATTTCAAGATGAGCCAGTCTGTGAGAAATTCTACAGGAGCTTTGTCATCTGTGAGGGGCAAAACACCTTCTTTGCGCTTGAATACTTTCCAGTTGTTTCTCGCTTTACGCAGAACGGAACGAACGACGAGCCATCCTTTGAGTGTCCTTGTTTTGAGAATCATATCGTTTTTGGCAGGATGGAGCAGAGGCAGTGGATCTAGTTCTCTCTTAGCGCCAATGACAACGAAATTCGTAAAAAGAGCACCTGGAAAAGAGACAGGGATGTAATAAACATAGGGAAATTGGCTGTTTACTGAAGTCACTATTCGCTGAAAGAGTTCACTCTGATCACTCAAGGTTCCAACATTGATTGCCATAATGCCGTTGTCTTTGAGGTGGGCACTCTTGGCTCTAAAATATTCTTTGGTCGTCAAATGAAAAGGAATATAAGGCTGGCGATAAGCATCAGTAATAATCAAATCATATTTTTTCTTCGTGCGCTGTAAAAAAGTGCGTCCATCTTCGGCAACTGCGTTGAGTCCTTTTTCCGTCATGCCAAAATGTTCTTTACCCAATCGAATTATTTCTGGGTCTATCTCAACACCATCTACTTTCAAATCAAAGGTGGGTCCATAGATGGAAAACATCTGTTTACTTATGGTGCCTGCAGCCAAACCAACGATACAAACATCCATTGGCCCCTCTTTGCGACCTGTCAGAGGAATACCACAGACACCAAAATAATCCCATACAGAACCAACAAAAGGACTGTAGGGACCTTCAGGATCATAAACAGAATGAACGGCAAAACCTTCGTTCAAAACGAGGAGATTTCTTTTTCTCGTTTTGCCATTTTTCATAGGGATTTCGCGTTGTTGTATTTGGATGTAGTTGTACAGAGACTCTGTTTCGAGGAGTTTTGTCCTTCCACGGGCAACAATGGCTTTTACATCACCAGGAGGGCCAACAATGGCCAGGCCAAAAGCTAATAGAGGAATGACGGCAGCTGCTTTTGAAACTGTTGCTTTTCCTTTGGCGCCTCGAAGTAGACCAGCGATGCCGACGAGAACTAATGCCGCGGCAAAAAAGAGGATAGTCCTTCTCGTACCGAGCCAAGGAATGAAAAGAAGAGCTGGTAAATAGGTTCCAATAATGGAACCTACTGTGGACAGTGCATAGATGGAGCCTGCTGTATTACCAACATCATCAATTGTGTTTGCTGCCAGTTTGATGACAAAAGGAGCCACCATACCAAGCAAGGTAAAAGGCACGATGAAGAGTAATACTACGGCTATCAAAGACCCTAGGAATGTTCCTACTGTGCCAGAGGCCGCATAAGACATGACAGGATTGGCAATGTAAGGAATGATGAACATACCAATGCCTGCACCAGTAATCAGTTTGTAGAGCAGTGCCCATTCTGGTCTTCTGTCTGCCAATCGACCACCGTAATAATAACCAACGGACAAAGAAAGCATTATCAATCCAATGATGTTGGTCCATACTACGAGCGATGTGCCAAAGAAAGGCGCAACTAGTCGAGAGGCTGACATCTCTATGGCCATAATACTCATACCCGTTACAAAGACTGTAGCCAACAGAAATTTCCGCCCTGTGGGCCTAGCTTTTTCTTCTGCCATAAAAACTCCTCGTAACATTGCAATGTGAAAGCAATGTGAAAGCAATGTAATCGCAATGTGAGGAGTATACCATTCCCCTACTCTCAGTGCAGCCTTGTCGGCAGACTAATGTTTGCGCTTAACTGTAGCCATGAAACCTCTATGGCTCATCGGGAACATCGTGCAAAAAAATCGCATTTTGAAAAAGGCTGGCTTACTAATCGAAGGCGAGCACATTGCAGAGATTCGCCAGACTCCACCTTCACGAGGCAACATTCTTCGTTATGACTCTTCTTTCATTCTTCCTGGTTTGGTGGAACTACACGTCCACGGTGCCAAGGGCCACGACTTTGCCGATGGCGAAGCTCATGGAAATGAAACCGTTGCCAGTTTTTTGGCCAATGAAGGTGTAACCGCCTATGTTGCTGCCATTGTCACCTCAGCGAAAAAGAAAACTCTCAATGCCGTAAAAACCCTTGTGGCAGCCAAGAACAAAGGGGCCAAGTTGTTGGGTATTTTGTTGGAAGGTCCTTTCATCAGCAGCCAAAAGAGAGGTGCCCATCAAAAAAGGTATCTGAGAGAACCTGATTTGGCTTTTGCCAAAGAAATAATGAGCCTCATCCCCAAAGGACTCAAAACCATTTTCCTCGTAGCCCCTGAGTTACCAAAAGCCCTGGCTTTCATCAAAGATCTGCGGACAATGGGCACACTCGTTGCCCTTGGCCACTCTGCCGCAGATTACGAAACTGCCACTAAGGCAATCGACTTGGGCGCCTCTTACGGAGTGCACCTCTTTAATGCCATGGCTCCATTGGGTCACCGTGAACCAGGTATTGCAGGTGCTTTACTCAATGATGAGCGTGCTTATGTAGAACTCATCCCTGATTTGATACACGTACACCCAGCGATGGTGAAATTGGCCATTCGGGCCAAATCTACAGCTCGCGTGGCACTGGTAACCGATACGACTGGTCCCGCTGCTCTTCCTCGAGGAACTCATCCTTGGAATGGACGGCAAGTGACAGTGACAGAAAAAGACTTACGTTTGCCCGATGGCACCTTGGCTGGCTCCAACTTGAATAACCAAGGTCTCTTCAGGGCAATGTCCTCTTTGGGATTTTCCCTGAGCGATATTACGAAGATGCGCTCCCTCGTTCCAGCCAAGGTGTTGGGACAACAAAGGCAATATGGCTCATTGAAGGCTGGTCTCCCAGCCAATATCACTGTTTTGTCGGAAAAGTGGCAAACAGAAGCCACCTTTATCAATGGTAAAGCGGTGTTTCAGCGATAAAGCTCAGTCATCTAGTACGCGGCGAACGGCCTTATTCAAGTCGTAGACAGAAAATGGTTTCTGCACGAACTCAACGCCTGTCTCGAGGACACCATGGGCAGCGATGACATTCTCGGTATAACCAGACATATAAACGACCTTCAAAGCTGGCCGAGAAGGTAACAACTCGCGATAGAGTTTCTCACCATTCATCCGAGGCATGATTACGTCCGTCAACAGAAGGTGAATGGTGCCTTCATACTCTTTGGCTGCCATGATGGCCTCTTCAGCAGAAGCACAAGTGATTATCTGATATCCCCTGTCCACCAAAGCTTCGCGAGCCAATTTCCTGACGATTGCATCATCTTCCACGACCAGGACGGTCTCTGACACGGGAGTATCATCAAGGTCTTGAGTGATGGAGGCGACAGGACCGCCGTCTTGTTCTACTCGGGGAAGGTAGATTTTGAAGGTAGTGCCCTGACCCACTTCGCTATAGGGCAAGATGACACCACCATGTTGTTTCACTGAACCGTGAACAGTGGCCAAACCCAATCCCGTTCGCCTACCTGCTTCGTGAGTGGTGAAAAAGGGATCAAAGATATGTCTTTTTGTATCTTCGTCAAATCCCTGGCCCGTATCACTGACGGCAAACATACAGTAGGCACCAGGAGGAATGTCCACACGATGGTCCGCATAAACTTCACTGAAAAAGACATTGCTAGTCTCGATAGAGAGGTGACCTCCAGAAGGCATGGCATCACGGGCATTAACAGCCAAGTTCATGACCATCTGCTCGATTTGGGAGGTATCTGCTCGCACAAAACCCAAGGCTGGTGCCAAACGCAGGTCTATTTCTATGTCCTCACGTAAAACATTGCGTAACAAACGCGAAAAAGCCTCGATGACATCATTGAGACAAATGACTTCCATAGCAAGTTCTTGCTCAGAGCTGAATGCAAGGAGAGAACGAACCAAATCACGGCCCCGCATGGAGGCATTTCTAATCTCGATGAGGTCGTTATAAAGAGGAGAAGACTCTTCTAAATCTTGGAGAGCCAATTCAGAGTAACCAAGCACTGGTGAGAGCAGATTATTGAACTCCTGGGCTATGCCTGAGGTCAAACGACCAATCGTGTCCAATTTTTGAGCCTGTCGCAGCTGCTCTTCCAATTTGGCTCGCTCTTCACGAGAAAGGCTTTCATCATCATTTTTAACCAAATCTTGTCTGACAGCAGTCAAGATAACGTGCAACACTGTCGCATCAACGTCGTGTAACCTTGTCAGCGTAAGATTTAGAGGACATAACGATCCATCTAAACGAACCCATTTGGTCTCGCGAAGGGCTTCTGTTCTGCCATCGCGGACCGATGAGAACCACAGGCTCTCATTCTCGCGTTCGTCAGCTGGCAAAAAGATGTCCCAATAAACCTGACCAACCAAGTCACAAAGACCAAAACCGGTAAGTTCAGTGACTTTTAAGTTGGCATGGACAATCTGGCCGTCTCCATCGCAGACGACGACAAGAATCTCCCCCTCAGGCGTTTCATTATTAGAATCGCCCGCTTTGTGTAGCATTGCGCTCCTCGTATGCCCCCCACGACAAAATCGCCGCCCCCCTTGCAGCGTTGCGATTTCGTTAACGCATACCCTGCTCAACAAACATTTGCGAGCTTGGCACTGCCAAATACCATTCTAGTCCCTTGTCACTTTCAGTTGTCAAGGTGAAGCTGTCAAATATTCGGCCAAAAGCTCTATCGTTGCACCAAGTGCATCACGATGAGTTCGTTCATAAGCATGGGAAGCGTCTACACCTGGCCCCACGAGCACAACTCGTGCATCTCCACCTGCGGCGAGAAAGGACTGCCTATCAGAGCCATAGTAGGGGTAAATGTCCCTTTTGTAGGGAATCTTTCCTTTCTCACAGATGTTAATGAGCTGCTCAATTGTGCCAAAGTCGTATGGACCAGCTCCATCTTTCATACAGATAGAAACGGCCTCTTCCTTGGAATGTTGACCAGGTCCCACAGCCCCCATGTCAACAACAATTAGCTCGTCAACGTCAGCAGGCAAGCCCGTAGAAGCACCATATCCAGTCTCTTCGGCTACTGCAAAGAGAAAATGGGTCGTCCTTGCTGGCCTCTTCTTCCGCTTCTGTAAAAGCCAGAGCAAACCAGCCAGAGCAGCCACGCCAGCTTTGTCATCGAGATAACGAGATTTGATATATCCAGTCTTCGTAACTTCGGTCCTCGTATCGAGCAAAATCAAATCACCAGCATCGATACCGAGCTTCCGAACACCCTTTTCACCATCTACAGTGGCGTCCAAACGTACCTCCAGATTTTGGATGGTATGTTTGAACTCGCCCAAATTGCGGTGAACATGAAGAGAGGTTTTGTTGGGCACTACGGTCCCACGATGAAGTTTGCCTGCCAAAGTGCGAACCCAGCAGTATTCACCCTCGACTGTATAAGGAATGACACCACCAATGGGACTCACTTCAAGGCGTCCATTACCTTTGATTGCTTTGACGCAGAGCCCAATCGTATCGACATGAGCTGTCAGAGCCCGTGTAGGTCCAGACTTTTTGCCCTTTACGGTGGCTAACAGTGCCCCACCCTTGAGGCGCTTCAGTTTCACGCCTTTACCAATATGGGCCTCTACATAATCGATGGCATCATCACAAAATCCTACAGGTGACTGAATGGCGAGGAGCGTCTCCAGAAAAGGTACGACTTTCTTCACAACACTCTTCACATCGGCTCGCATGCGGCTCTCCTTCTGTAACTATGAATACCCCTCCCCCTTTTCATCGGCAGAGCCTTAGAATGTAAAGACATTCATATTTGATGTGATCATGCAACATCATGTATGAAAAGCACGTAGTTGAAGAAAAGATGGGGTTTCTATACCCCAAAAAATATATATTGTGCTGAAATTAATGGGGACCTCATGGAAGGTGTGTCGTAATGGTTTTGATACGAAGAGCGCTACCGCTCCTTCTTCTTCTCTCCTTTTCCCTTTTTGCCCCCCTGCAAATTCTCGCTACGCCTCTTGCTGATGATGATGTTGTCATCGTCATCAGAACGGGTACCAATAGTGATGGAACCGAAAGATTCGAAGTAGCCGACTCTTCTGATTCACGAGCCCTAGAACTGTGGAATTACTCCCAGCAAGAGACCTCCATGCGCCGCGTCCTCCAGTATTATCAGGACGTGCAAGACCCATCTATGGCTGGCCTCTCACCGAGCGAAAGAGAAGTCCTCTCTTTCTATGGTGAAAACAAAGATCCCGTCTACATAGAACTAGAAGAAGGCGGCGGCGGAGCCTACTGCGACTGGAAAGGTCGCTACACCGTCGACATGCCCGATGGCCAACTCAAACAAGTAGTCAGCCCCAAAGTCGTCGTTCGCCGTAACGACCCCGTCTTCACTGGAGGCGACAAAGGTTTGGCCGTCCAAACCCTCGTCCACGAAATAGGCCACGGCGCCATGTCCAAACTTTATGGCTATGAGAAACTGCCCTACACCGATTGGCTGCAAAAAGAACATGCCGGCGGAATGGTCACCGACGAAAAACTTGCCCTCATCGAAGGTTGGGCCGAATTCGTGGGCGCTTACTTCACAGACCGAGCCACTATCGCCAACGATCCCAGCAACGCTATAAGCGACAATCGCTACGCCTATAGCGACATCTATACCCGCTCTCGCCTACGCTCTGCCAGCGACATGAACAAAACAGAAGGTTGGGTAGCCACCGCCTATTATAACCTTGTCAATGAAGGCGCTCTCTCTCTGAGCGAAATCGACGCAGTCTTCCGCAAAAAAACACCCCAAACCTTCCAAGCTTTCATCTATGGCGTCGAAGAGATGTACCCCGACAAGAGTGCAGCCGTGCGCACAGTCCTCGCAGACACCTCCCATGGCAAAATGTACAAGGAATACCAGACCACACGCTCATCCCTCGTGGGCTCACTCACTAGTGGCAATGCCCTCGCCGGGACGACAGTGGCCTCCCTGAGCTCCCTCGGCGGAGACAAAGGCTCCAAAATGCTACCCCTCCTCATAGGTGCCGTCATCGGAGCAATCGCCGGTGGCCCCTTTGGCACAGTGGGAATGATAGTTGGCGGCACAGTGGGTCTCCTCATTGGTCAACTCATCAGCAGCCAAATGGAGTCCGCCTCTGCTGCGCGAACTACCTCATTTGATGGCTCCTTGGTTCCTAAACCAGCCATTTCGGGTGCACTCAATCCCGATAACACAACCAAGTCCTCAGCGACGGCCAATGCCTCTCTCAGTGACTTGCGTGGCCAAGTAAACGATGCTTTCAAAGCTTATCTCGAAGCAGTTCGCCAAGGCACACAGGCCGAGCAAACAGAAGCCATGAACAAATACCGAGCCCTCCAAGCTCAGTTCAAACAGCAGCTGCAAGCTGGCCAAAACTAAGCTCCAAGCATTCCTTTTCCCTTGCCGGAGCCCCGCAGCGCGCAGAAGTACAGAGCAGCTTGTTTCCAGACAAAACAGAAGTTGCCCATCTAACTTGCCTGAAAATCGACTCAGGGTGCTTGGGCGCGAGGTCCTGCAACCTGGAATGACTGTTCCAGTTTCTACAAGGTTTAGCCCCCAGTTTGTTTAAAGGTTATGTAGCTGTAGAGTTACAACACGATGCGATGTTGGAAAAAAACAGCTTAGTTTCCACTATCAGATAATAGATAGCTAAAAATAAAAACTCAATACATCAAACCAGTTTGCTGCTTCTGCCTGATCTATATCTACAGCCTCGCCATTGGCCGCTCGCTGGAAGAGCTTGATGGACTCTGTGCACCACCGAGTCAATTGCAGATCAAAGACGGTGTGCAAACTCTGAAATTTGCTCAGAAGCCAGACAGCCGCACTTAGATTACGAACTCTCGCGGCCCCTTGAAGTTGTTGCCTGAAGGCTATCGCCACGTTTCTTGCGCTTTCTGCCCAATCTATGTGAGAAGGATCTATTGTGCAAGTTCTCTCACCCATAGCCAATGACACCATACTCACACTCCTTTCAAGGAAATCATTTCAACCAATAATCTACGCAATACTGATTCCATTACATGGGGTTGCTCTTGAAGCGCTTGGCGGGTGTGGTTTATCAATACTGATAAATAATGTTCACAAAATGTCAGAGTAGATTTCCATTGCGAAACGCTGGCATTCATGCACTTACAGAGTTGCGGAGTTCTTTCTTAATAACAGCACGTGCGACAAAGGATGGAACGATTGTGCAAAAAAGAGAATTGTGGGCCATATTTAGTTACAGTCCAGTTGAGACTAGCAAGAAAGCGATGGGCCTAGAGCGATTCTCCCCCCAGGATCTGCTCCAGGCCCATCTTTTTCTTAGATTAAAATCAATGCAGACATTAGCTCAACTTGCATTTCGAACGTCGATTGGGCTCTCTTAGTGTACTCTTCAATTGTTTCACAGCATTTCCCCAGGTAACCATAAGCGTATTGCCTTGAAGTCTCCACGTGAGTTTCGATGAAACCGAATTCGCCAATGTGTGCAGTCTCTGACTGCGGTCTTCGTATTGAGCTTGTTGACACACTACCAGGCCTGCGCTTGAAACATCTTGAGCCAAATTCTTCTGTTCTTTTTTCATGACTTCGCCCCCCCACAGGACAAAGCTAAATTAGATCCCAAGTAATTCACATGCAAGCGTAAGTCGCTTTGTTAAATTTTTGTTACTTTGAGCCCACTCGTTCTTGTAGCTATCGGTTTTGCACAATCACGAAGCAGACAGCCTCTCGACGTAATTGCGTTGGAGTTAAAATGACAATTTACCACGCAAAGGCGAGTCAGTTATGCCACATTATCTCTCGTGGTTTCTCAATCTTACGACAATGAGCCGGTACTGCGCTATTTCATCACCCACTATGTAAAAGAAAAGCCCGGTACGCTAGCCGTAAGGTGCCGAGCCAAATTGAACAAAATAGAACGAGGTCAATCAAAGTAAATGCTGATTAAGCCGAAAAAGTACGCATCATCCCGATAGGGCCAATAGCCACGACGTTCAGCTAGATGCTGCCGTAACTGAATTAGCTTCTTTGAACACCAACATTTTGTTATAGGATCAATAATCCCGTACATTGAATGAACCTTTTCCAGGAGCTTTATTGCCTCTAACAGAATTGCCATGTCGACTGTCGTATTTCCTAAATAGGCGTCGTGAAAGCAACCAGCAAGCTCCCTCAGTAGGATTCTCACATCTTTAGATAATTGCCTTTTCCATTAATCATCGAATTTCCATAGAGAAATGCCTTGTAATGCTTCACCCTCTAAATTGTTTGGCGAGTAGACCATCGTTCCTTCATCTTCTCCCAGCATTTCCAAGGCCATGAAACAGTTGCATCCTCATTGAACAGTATGCTTCGCGTTGAATCTGTCAGTTTCATAGCAAGGGCAAGTATCGGTATTTTCTTGCGATAACAGCTCTCAACCAGCTTTGGATATTTCCGTCAAGGTTATGTGTCTTGACGAATGCCATCGCAGTGATGTTCTTGTCGAGATATTGGATGCAGTTGCCATGCTAATTGGAACGCCAACACTGAACAACATGTTCGCCTTGGTTGCCGATGTTCTGTGTTACATGAAGGGCCTCAAACCAAAGAAGCTCTTGGCTGGTTCATTTGGCTCTCATGGTTGGTCAGGCCAAGGACCAGATTTGGTAATGGCTGAGCTGGAAGCCATGAAACAGGACATTGTGACAAACCGCTGAAGATTAACTACGTTCCCAACGAAGAAGCTCTAGAGCAGTGCCGTACCTATGGCGAAAAAGTAGCCGACATGCTACTTGAAAAAGTTGATGCCTAGCCTGCTTGGTCTAAAAATGGGAAGAGTGACTCATCCAAGTGACAGGTATTGACTAACCAAAAAACCGAGGATATTGCACCAATGGCTCTTACGGGTTGTCGGCATACCTTTTGCATGGTGAATTCTCCAATCTGTTCATTTGAAAGATATGGAGAGAAATGACCAAATCGATTGTCATCATTAGTCACGTTCTGTTTCTATTCATCTGCACTTCTCTAACTCTTGGCTTGGAACCTGTTGGACGAAGAATAGTCGTCCAACCATGTTTTCCACTAAAGAACGATGAGTTTCTCGAGCTTGCTTTTCAAAATGGTCAAAGACTACAAATGATAAAAGAAGGAAGCAGATTTGTCGCCACGGCCAAACAATCGCTTTTAGGCCAAGCCTTTACTCTCTTGCGCAAACCTGGTGATATTCCAGCAGTGGGTTTTCATGGCCAATATCTGCCACCACGGACACTAGCTCCTTTGCAAGAGACACTTTTATGTTTTCCCGTTGCTTGGCGAGATAGATTGCCTCATAAAGGTAGTAGTTCCAGGCAGGGACACTATCATCACTATGTCTTTACCAACTCACCATACCTTAAAGGAAATCGAGCCATTTGGACACACCTTCCTAAAGATTACTATGAGCAGTCTGACAGAACATTTCCACTGGTTTATGTACTAGATGGGCAGAATTCCTTTGATGGAGCCACTTCATATACAGGTACAGAGTGGGGTTTTGAAGAGGTTGCAAGAGAGTTGGAAAAACAGGGGAAGATCCCCGAAGCAATCTATGTTGGTTTGGACAATGGTGGTCATCAGCGCTGGTATGAATACACATTCTGCCCTTCCAATGACGGTAAATACGAGGGGGGAGGGGCCTCCTTACACATGGACTTCCTTTGCAAGGAAGTAGATCCATTCATCAGAAAACATTACCGCACCAAGGAAAAACCGGCAGCTCTCGTTGGATCGAGCCTGGGTGGTCTCTTTGGTGTCTATGCTGCTCTTCAATATCCAGAACAGTTCTCTTCCATTGCAGCACTTTCTCCAAGTGTTTGGTGGGCAGATAGAGCTATATTGTCTCTTCCAAAAGTACCAGGAAAGCGAACTCGTCTTTGGATAGACGTTGGCACAGGTGAAGGAGAAAGTAGAGTCAAGAACCTGTCTGCGCTCTATGAACGACTCGTTCTATTGGGATGGCAGCCTCATCACGAGTTGCGTTCTCTCGTCGTTTCAGGAGCAACACATTCTGAAATCGCTTGGGCTGACAGATTGAACACTGTACTGCTCTTCATTTTCGAAAATAGGTAGTCTCACGAGATTACGCATGCTGTTTGTTTTTGAAACAGACTCACAGTAGCTCTGTCCAGAATGAGAGCAAAGTCCCTTTATGAAAGGAGATGCGCAAACTAGAAGTTTTGGCCTGTTCCTTGCGTGTTTGAATACGACAACAAACAAGGAGGAAGAGCAGTGAAAAATCTAGTCAAAAGATTCGTCTCGTTGGTTATTGTTGGTTTTATCTTTGTAAGCACATGTTTAGCCACCGATGTCTTCATTTTGGGAAAGAGCGAACGCACCTTGGACAAGGCCCTGGAGGCTATAGTTAATTCATCTGCTGAACTTGCCTGTGGCCATGCCTACCAAATCGGTAGATACTACAAAGTCGAAATTGATGGCCAACACTATGACATGATTGCCACTGAAAAGAAAAATCTCGGTTCCTTGGTCGTCACTGCTTTGAAAGAACGTAGTGCCTGGAATAGTGTCAAAGGTATTGCAGTCTCCAAAAACGTATCTTTGGACGAGCTCAGAAGATTGATCAATGGTTCTCAAGAGACAAGTGCCAAATCTTCAACTTCCTCTGCTGGCCAATCAATGGGTTTGTTGGGTCTATCCACTGAAGAAGTGTCGAGCAACGATGGCAAAGATGGTGATAGTAATAGCGATAGTGATGGTGAAGGTGTCCGTGATGGCAGTACAACAGATGATGAACAACGCGAATGTGAAATTCGTTCATTGACTCCTTTGGAAGAGCTCATCGCCTTTGCTCTCGGAAAGCGCGGATATGAAAGTCGCTGTTACGCGAGATGACAAAGTACTGTATGAGCAATCATAAAGAGCAACAATGGTTGTAAAATAAACAAAAAGTCCCTATCGATTGAGCATAAGAAAATGGTTGCCCAATTAGTACAGAATTAGAAATACCAGCCAATCTAGCAGAATATGAAGTCATAGAGCCCATCGGTCAAGGAGGTATGGGATCCGTCTTCAAGGCTCAACGCAAGCGCGATGGGCGAGTTGTTGCGTTGAAAGTAATCCGCTCGGATGTGGACGATGAGCTGGAACATGCCTTGAAGGCGCGTTTTCGAAGGGAGCTAGAGGTATCCAAAACACTAGCTCATCCTTACGTTGTCAAAATCTTGGACGGTGGTTTTCTCGAAGGTAGAGATTCGGCTTTCATCGTCATGGAATATGTCGATGGGATGTCATTAGCCGAAAAATGTTCATTTGGCTTTGAACTCGCTATTTTAAAGAGATTTTTCACCCAAGCTGTCGAGGCACTCGTTTACATTCATGATATGGGAATAATTCATCGAGACATCAAACCTGGCAACATTGTCATTGATGTTGATGGAAGGACAGTCTTAGTTGATTTCGGTTTGGCAATGTCTTCGGATTTGACCCAAATTACAGCTACGGCAGAAAGACCAGGAACCATCGTAACAATGTCGCCAGAACAACTGACCACTGGAGACATTGATGGCAGGTCCGACATATATTCCTTGGGCGCGACGGCATACATGTATGCCGTTGGACAGCCGCCTTATGATACAGAAGATGTCTTTCGCATTGCAGTAGGCATTACTCCTCCACTACCACCGAGACTTTGTGACATACATCCAGATCTTCCACTAGAATGGGATAACTTAATCTTCAAGTGTTTCTCTCTCGATCGTGAGCTTCGATTTGGATCTGCAAAAGAACTACTTGATGTTATAGAAAAGCTCAAGGCTGGTTTTGACACTGGCTTTACGCATGAAGAGGAACAGGCTGTCACCTCTTCTGCACAATCAGCAGTTACTAAGAAAAAATCCAAATCTTCTGAGGGTTTGAACAAACTTGTTGTTGTAATGCTAATGCTTTGTATCTGTGTACTCACTTTGCTTGCAGGTTACCTAGTGTTTACGTCTAAAGAGAGAAAAACTGAGCCTACAGCCAGTGAATGGTCGCAAGATCTGGCGAATTTACGCAAAGAACTGTTGTCAATGGACGCACTACCTGATGATAGCTCTTTGAACACTGTCGGGGAATTAGTCCAAAGGGCAAAGGTTTTACAACGACTACAGTTGACTGAGAACTGTCCAAAAGAGCTCATTGGTGCTTACTATCTGGCTAGTTACTGTGCTCAACAAAAGCAATATACAAGTGCCAAGCGACTCTATGATCATTTGTTGAACAATCTCAGTGAGAATGTTGACAATCTGTTAGTTGAAAGAATGACAGGGGAACTCCTCAATCTCAAAGTAGAGATGGCAAAAATGATACTGGTGCCATGGCATGACAAGGGACCTAGCACAAACCGTACAAAGGCTGCCCAAAAAGCATTGAGCATTATTCGGCCCGTTGTCCACCATGTACCCTTAGTATCGAAATGGCCAGAAGCATGTAGAGCCTATTCTTATGCATTGCGTTACATCGACACCAATGAAGCAAAAGAAGAGGCAATCAAATTTGTTAACTATTGCAAAGAAATAGAAGTCCCCAGTGAAAACAGAGATAGAGCAATAATGGAAATTGTAGGATTGTTGAGGGCTCATAGAGGATTTGGTATTACCAGTAAGAAGGAAGAAGATTTGATGCTAGCCAAAAAGCTTGCACTAGATGTTTTGAAGCGTAAGAAAGAGCCCAATGAGCGATGGGGAATTGTTTGTACAATCGTTGACGTCGAAGGCAATCTTGGTAATCATGCTGAGGCTGAACAGATCCTCAATAATGCAGTCGAAGAAATGCCTCAGTTTCTTGGAACATCAGGTTTTTACCAGCTGAAAGCTTCTACTTTTGTTCATCGCAACGACTATAAAAATGGCATAGCCACTTTGGAAAAAGCCCTCTCGTTGAAACTCAATAACGATGAGAGAGCTTACATAAATCGTACACTAGTCGAGTGGAGAGGTTATAGCAGACTACTGAATAGGTAATTGAAACCTCTCTGGCGATTCATCTGCGGGAAACAATAAATATTGGCCAAATGAAACAGTCTCTTGTCTAACCAGAGGTTTAATGATTACGTGGCCGGTAACTATGAACTCTTGTTCTCTTGTTCTTGGGCAAAGGAAGTTCACGAAACTGAGAAGTCGTAAGTAGGCGACTATTGGGTACTGGTGGGAAGAGGTCCTTTAAAAGGCACAGTTTGTTTCCTTCGAGATATATGAGGTGTTGTTTCCATTGATGAAGACCAAAGATCCAGTTGGCATTGACCAATATCTTTTCTCCAAGGCTTCCCGTTACAGGATTCACCGTAATCAAACTTTCGCGAGAGAGGCCTATGGCAAGTGTGTGGAAGGAAAGAAAAATGATGTCTTTCGCTGGCAGTTCTTGTCGCCAATGAATGTGACCACTTTGCGAATCAACGGAAATGAATTGTTTCAAATTTTTGATGTGGCAAAGAATACTGCCTTCAAAGGGTAAAAGATTGTGACAACTACCTGGCAGTATCTTCTCAACAATTGGTGCAAAGCCAGGTTTGCCAACATAGAATCTCTGAGCATCAGTTGCTACGGCAAATGTTTTTTCCAAAGCTGCGACTGCATCCAATGTTGAACCTAGAGGGTAGAAGGTCTTGAGTTTCAGACGTTTTCCTGTCATTGCACAGACGAAAGAGCCTTTGAGAAATTCATCTTGATGAAGAATGATTTTTCCACTAAGAGTCCAAGGGTAGGCCATGAAAGAATCGTCGACTGCCCATTCGACTAATCCGGTGAGCATGTTGACTGACGTGAAGCCATTTTTTTGAAAGTGAAAGAGAACACTATTTTCGACAAAGAGGGGATCCAAGTGGCACTTCTTTGCCAGTTTGGTGTTCCAACGCTCGTTTCCCTCTAGGTCAAAACAGTTTAAGTGTATTCCATCTTCCAAAACGATTACACGATCTTGCCAGCTGAATGCAGCCCCTTGAATAGTTTTCGATGAAAAAGTCTCAAGATTGTGTTTCTCCAAATCAAATGAACATAGTGGCGAGTTTGGTCGAGCCAAGATGAGTTTGGAACCCTTTATTGTAGGACGGAAAATGGGGGACTTCTCGTGGGAGAGGTGGTTGAATTGATGAAGGATCGTCTTCTCAATACCTTTTGTACATATGGCCATTACTACTCTTTGTACTGTCGATTGAGGAGTGGCAAAACTAGCAGTTATCAAATATTTAGTATCTGGTTGCAGATCTGTCAGTAACAACCTCCATCGCTGCCCTCTGACTTGTTGCAGCTTTATAGAATCAGCTTTATTTCTTTGGGCTACTTGGACAGACAGGTATGCAAGTTTCTGAGAAGATATGTGTATTTGACACCAAGTACTGGCACATTTGGTTACCTTGAATTCAGGTTCAGTCTTTCCTATAGCGACCTTATTCGGCTGACTTTGATGGAGATAACAAGTAAGTGTCAGTAGTGTTGCCAATAAAGGTAAAATGAGTAGCCACTTGACAGGCTTTCTCTGTACTATTTTCTTGTCTCTTTCCATTACAGTAGCGCTTCGATAGCCTCTTCCGCTGGCTACATCATCTAACAAGCCGATTAGCTCTTCACAATCTGTAGGTCGTCTGTCCACTCGTCGCTCGAGCAAACTTCCAACTAAGTCAGCCAAGCCCTCTGGAAGTTCGCACTTAGCGATTTTGTTCAGGGGAGGAGCGTTTTCATTGAGTTTTTGAGTCAAGAGTGCTCCACAATCATTAGCCGAAAAGGGAGGACAACCTGCTATCATTTCGAAGAGCAATTCGCCAAGAGCATAGATATCCAGTGAAGGTGAAGGTTCGGCACCTAGAAATTGTTCTGGAGCCATATAGGCTGGCGAACCAATGACAGCATTCGTGGCTGTAATCTGGGTTTCATCAGTTACTGTACTGACCAAACCAAAGTCCACGAGCTTGTATTCATTGTGGCAGATGAAAACATTTGCAGGTTTGACATCTCTATGCACTATCCCATTTTGATGAGCCAAAGAAAGACCTTTTGCAAGTGCTTTGACTATCTTGATGCTTTCATCGGCAGAGAGAGAAACAAATTCCGAAAGATATTCCCTTAGCGAACACCCGTCGAGGAGTTCTTCCACAAGAAAGGCTATTCCGCTGTCTTTACCAAACTCGAAGACTTGCACAATATTGGGATGTCGTAAATTGGCAAGAGTCTGAGCTTCGCGCTTGAAACGTTTCAAGGCTTCCAAATGTCTGGCTTGCTTGTTCAATAAGAACTTGATGGCCACTTGTCTGTTCAAAGCAACCTGTTGTGCTTTGACGACGAGACCAAAAGCACCTGCTCCTAACTCGCCTTCAAGGATGAAGCGGTCTTTGAAAGAAGACGACAATCTTGTTTTTAACTCAACCAAATTCATTTCTGCAGGTTCCATAGAAACACTCTACTGCCTAAAACCGTTCTAGGACAACCTCACAAAGATAAGCAAGAAGGTCTATTGATTAGCTAGACATAAGTGGAAATCTGGTATTCAAACACCAATTTTAGAGGTTGTCGTGAAGATTAGACGCAAGATGGTCAAGATTGACGAAGAAAAGTGCAACGGTTGCGCTCTTTGTGTGCCAGCTTGTGCAGAAAGTGCATTACAAATCATTGATGGTAAGGCGAAACTCGTTTCAGATGTTTTTTGTGATGGTTTGGGTGCTTGCTTGGGTGAGTGCCCTCAAGGGGCCATAACTATTGAAGAGCGTGAGGCAGAAGAGTTTGATGAACGAGCAGTTCAAGAGCGTCTCAAAAAGAAGGATATGCCGTCTGCTCCAATGGGCTGTCCAGGGATGGCTGCCAAGACCATTAACAGGATCTTAAGACCGCAGCCATTCGCAAATCTGCAGAGCTAAAGAAGCTTCTCGCCGAGAAAGTCTCTCTCAACCCATTGAGGTATGGCCATTTCTCTTAGCGAGTAATGGAACTGACAAAGAGACTGGAAGCTGGACAAACGACGATTGCCCTGTTCTTGAAAGAGATGGAACAAGTTGCCAAAGACCTCGAGGCAGAAAACAAAGTGCACGAAGGTTCTGGTTTAGATGCAAGAGCATATGGACTGTTCAAGATTTTGGAA
>CAZXTJ010000044.1:0-23034 GCA_964643655.1 uncultured bacterium | reverse complement strand
GGCTGCAGCAGGCTCATCGTCAGTCTCATAGCTGACCTCAGGTCCGCCAAGGACAACAGCCACTTTTGGGGCTATCTGCTTGATGAGTTTTGCAGTGGCACGTATTTGAGTAATGTTCCAAATATGGCAGGAAAGACAGATTATTTTGGGCTCTTTACGTAGTAACTCTTCAGTAGCATCGATTGGTGATTTGCGAAGGTCATATTCGACAATCTCTGCCTGAGATTGAAACTTGCCAAGATTTGCCAGTAAATATCGAAGACCAAATGCACAGTGGCTATAACGAGCCGTATAGGTAACTAAAAGGATGCCTGCCATAAGTCACTGAGGATAACGAACTGCATGTTTACAGGCACTATATTGGGTAAAAGCTTCTGTCGCAAACTGACGGGCAAGAATTCCCATGGTCGAACAGTAGTCGTGCCAGCTGTCGGACAAGTGCCATTCATAGGGAAAGAGAATAGTCTCTGCCGTCTCGACTACCTCTCCATCAGCAAAATGAACTTTATATCTAACAGCAACAGCCTCACCATGAGCACCTTCTCGCTGTGCTCGACCAGAGACGAGTGCCTTGGCAAGGAAACTACAACCTCTCTCTTCTAATTCCACTGTCGTTACGTCTGTAACGTATTTTTCCCCATGGCCATTGTCACAGGAAATGCCAACGATGGCTTCAACTGCGGCAACAGCCTTTCCACAGGCTTCTCTCGAGAAATGAAGAGTGACGAAAAAAGCACGACCACGTTGACGAGGTTCGTCCATGATCGACGCTGCAAAATCTTTGAGCCTTTTGCCTACGCTTGCCACCCAGGCTTTCATCTCTTCTTTCACGAAGGCACCTCTCTCATCAGCGATATCCCTCTTTACGATGACGGAATACACCTTTGAGTTCGAGTACTGTTCTCAAACAAACACGCATAATGCCAAGAGAGAAAGGTTTGTTGATGAAACCCTTGACTGAATAACCTCCTGATGAGGCTTTATCAAAGAGCTCTTCTCCACGATCTGTGGTCATCAGGACGATTTTTTGCTTCGGCCTCAGCTTGTGTATCTCAACGACTGTCTCGAGCCCATCCATCCCCGGTAGATGTACATCAAGAAAAACCAACTCGAATTCTCGTCTGTCTAGAATATCCAATGCGGCTTCACCAGAAGCAACAGTCTCAGGAGAATAGTCCAAATCAATACAATAATCAGAGACTGTTTCGCGCATTATTTCACTGTCATCGACAATGAGGATTTTGTTTTCCAAAACAATGCCTTCCTCCCCATATATTCTTCTGAAAAGCAGTATAGCCCCGGCAAGGGAACCGAGGCTACACAATTAAACGAAAGGCTGTGATTATTACCTTTCAGTGTCAGAATGCAATCTGCTTGCTCTCGCATTCTGCTTATAGCGAGGATGTACGTAGCGATTGGGATGACGGAATGTGTTGGACCCACAATGGAGCTGGCCTTGCAAGAAGTGATAGCTGCCATTGGGTACGAAGTGCGCTTTATAACCCAGTTGTGAAGTTTGCTGAGCGATGTGCTCGCGATACTCTTTCAACAAGGGATCTGGAATGACCAAGTGGTCGCGTAACACAACCATATTGACTACACCAGGCAAAATTGCACAAGCTTTGCCGCCATACATTTTTTCAAAGAGTGTGGGAAATGAAACTACGTTGATTTCGATGTCGCCATTGACTTCACGAAGTTTGGCTTTCATGGCTTCAACATTACGGTCAATAATTTGAGCACACTTTTCATTGAACTCAGCAAAGTCCTTTGAGTCATCTGTCCACTCATTTTTAGCGCCATTGAGATGTTCATAAAGGTGACCCATTGTTTTGAAAACCTTACGAACTTTACTGTTCTCTTGGCGGTATCCACCAGCATTGATGGAATAGAACTTATAGAAAGATTTGACCATTCCATCGAGTCGCCCTTTCAACTGGTCCTGTGGAATATTTTTCAATTGTTCCATGGCCATTCGGGGATCGGCTTTGACGATGGTGTAACCCAAATCACTTTCAGGTGTGCAGAGAGTAGACAGATACTCGTCAACGTGACCAACAGTGAGCCATTCAGTTTCGAGAACGGACATTCTGTCGGCATAACCTACTTTGGCGAAGAAATCGCGAAGTTTCTGAGTGGAAGTGTCACCAATAACGAGGACATCGTCAGGAGTGACTTCGATGTTTCCACCGTAGTTTCCACAAGGACCGTTTTCAGCTTTTGGTTTCACATAATGACCATTCCACTGTTTGGCCAAGATTGAAGGTAGCTCAGCGAGACCACGACCGCGGCGAGTATCGAGTACTACCATTCTCTCTTTTGCAGCACCTTCAACGTTAACGGCAGCGATTTCGCCCCAGTCCTGCATCCAAATGTCTTTGGTGCGGAAATATGGGCAAACTTCGCAGTATTTTTTGAAATCTTCCGTGGAAATTTGTAGTCCCTTGAGGGCGTCTTGGCTAGCAGCGATAATCTGCAACTTCAGCTTCTCTTCGCGAGCCAAATTAGAAGATTCATTGATATCTTTGATAACTTCGAACATACCTTGCACTTCGTCTTTGGTAGTGGAAGTACAAACCATCAAAACCTTGATGGGTACATTGGCATGTCCCAGGAGTCTCAGAGACTTGATGGTCTTTGTAGTGACTTCCTTGACTTCGACTTGTTTGCGAGGTTCTTTCCAAATAGCTTCTACTTGGAGACCCTCACCAGGAGTAAGTAGTGGAACAGAGATAGCCTTATCAAAAGACTGGTCCCACATAGCATCGAGTGGATCTTTAGCGCCCCAGAACAGTCCTTTGGAGGGGAGCAAATCGGCAGAAAGAGTAGATACGGAAAAGATAATGAATGCCAGTACTAGGAATACGTTACGTTTCACTTCGGTGTTCCTTTCAAGAACGCCCTTCAATCCTCGTGTGTGTTTCGTTGTTATGGTGGGTTTTATTATTTGTATAAAGATTAATGACCAATATGGAGGTGTCAATCCATGAAACCACTTTTTTTGTTTCTATAAGGAACACCCCGCATCGTAACGCGGGGTGACTTTGTCTAGTACTGTCCTATGAGTTTATTCGAAGGGCTCTGAGGCCGTTGAAATCAGTGAATCATCAGGACCTTGCCAAACGAGATAAACAGACTCTTCGTTTCTCATCATATCTATGATGGCAGGAAAGTCCTCATAGTAATAATAGAGGTCAAAATTGTCCTCTCTTTTAGCTGCCTGTGGCACATCGGTCGTCTCGACGAAATAGATGTTTCCAAGGGGTCCATCGACTCCATATAGAGAGATTATGGCTTTGATTCTCGACTTGTCCTTGGATTGAGCAATAATACGATAGTTGTAGCGTTTGACGGCTTTAATGACCGTTTCCTCCACAAGAGCCTCCTCTAACCAATTAACAATTGATTACTCTTCACTGTTTCTTTGTGAGCCCATGCCAGGCTTTGCAATTATGGGTAGCCTCAATTCCCCCTCAGAGTGGGCAACAATCAAAGCACAGGCACAATCGCCAGTCATGTTGACCATAGACCTGACCATGTCGAGTATACGGTCAACACCAATGATGAGTGCAATACCTTGAAGGGGAACATCTATTGTCCTTAACACCATGGCAAGTGTAATCATACCAACACCAGGTACTCCAGCAGTTCCCACAGAGGCCAACGTTGCTGTAACGACGACTGTGATAGCCTTTGTCACATCCATGTCAATGCCGTAAACCTGAGCGATAAATACAGCTGCGACCCCCTGATATAGAGCTGTACCGTTCATATTAATGGTTGCACCAAGGGGGGTCACAAAGCTGGTGACCTCATTAGAAATACCAAGATTTTTCTCACAACACTCCATCGTGACCGGCAAAGTCGCTGACGATGAGCTCGTGGAAAAGCCCATAATCATCGCATCTTTGATGCCCCGCAGAAATCTGAGAGGATCTACCCTGGTGAAGAGATAGACAGCACCAACATCAATGACGAGCAATAAAATGCCCTGGCCAGCCATGACAACCAAGGTGTATTTGAGCAGCAAAAGGATGACACGATAACCAAATTGCAGAACGACTACTGAAATGAGAGCAAAAACGCCATAAGGAGCAAATTTCATGACTATTGTTACACACATAATCATGGCTGCATTGATGGCACTGAATATATCTAGAATCAAGTCCTGACGTTTCTTTGGGATCATAGTGACAGCAATCCCTAGAAACATGGCAAAAAATATGATTTGCAGCATGTCTCCGTAAACCATTGAACGAATGGGGTTTTGCGGGATTATGTTGAGCAAAATCTTTTTCAGACTTGGTTTCGTCTTCGTCAGTTCTTCTTTCTCGAGTTTTTCCACGACTTGCACATTGGCGTTTTGCAGCTTGCTTTTGGTCTGTTCGTCTATGCCTTTACCTGGCTCTAACAAGACAGCCAAGCCAATTCCAACGGCAATGGCAAACATTGTGGTTATCAAAAAGAAGGCTATCGTTTTGATACCCAAACGACCTATTTTTGACAAATCTCCACCCAAAGATGCTATCCCCAAGGTCAAGGAAGCAAAAACGAGGGGAACGATGATCATGCTAATAAGGCGGATGAATGACTGGCCAACAGGCTCGAGAGTAGCTTTTACCATCGCAACCATGTTTGGTCTAGTGGTCTCAAAATGACCAACGAAAAGACCAAAAAGAACACCAAGCGCTACGCCAATCAAAATCTTCGTGTACAACTTCATGAAGGACAAGCCCCTCTCGTACTTCCACCTTAACGAGCCTGCACTCCTGAATCAAGGGACCCCGGTGGGCAAAGTGCCAACCGGGGTCATTTATTGTGGATTTTTTAGTCAGCGCTGAGCTCTCGCTCGGCAGCTTTTGCTATCAGATTGCTGAATTCTGTAATACTCTCATCATGTTTTAGTTCTCTGGCTACACGGTCTATCTGAGGAATGAGTTCCTCTATTGTACGTCCTTTGGCATAATCGCTCTGGCGCAATATTTCAGCATATTGAGCAACAATTGCTGCCAAACGATAGGCTGATGAAGCCTTTTCGAAACTTCCTGAGATACAATCTGTGGAAATCTTTTCCTGAATCTCCGTTATTTTGTTTCCTTGAGGAGCTTGGTATCTCACACGCACTGTTCCAAGAGTATCAGTCAATTCATCAGTGAGCTCTAACTCATACAATGCAGTGGCTGAATGACCTGCTCCAACTTCTCCTGCATCAATTGCATCGTTTCTGAAATCTTTATCTGCAACATCGCGATTTTCGTAACCCAAGAGGCGATAACGTTTGACTGTAGTTGCTGAAAACTCCACCTGAATTTTTGCGTCTTTGGCAACGGTCAACATTGTTCCAGTCATTTTTTCGACAAAAATTCGTTTAGCTTCTTTCAAGGAATCAACGTAGGCATAAATGCCATTGCCCTTATTTGCCAATTGCTCCATCATTCTGTCGTTATAAGAGCCCATGCCAAATCCAACAGTAGTAAGGTAAATGCCTTTGGCAGCTTCTTTTTTAATCTGTGCCAAAATAGCCTTTGGACCTGTGCGACCAACATTAGCCACACCATCGGAACAGAGAATTACTCTATTTTCCCAGTCAGGAGAGTAATTCGCAGCTGCCATTTCATATGCAACTTTCAAACCTTCTTCTGCGTTGGTTGCACCTTCAGTGCGAAGTTTGTTGATGGAATTTTTGATTTTTTCTTTGTTCGTAGCTTCAACATAATCCAAGTGTTTGCGACCTCGGCTGCCATAAACGGCAATGGCAACCCTGTCACCCTCTTGTAGCTCATCGATGAGGAGAGACAAAGCTTGGCGCACCAGAGGCAGTCTGTTTCTAGAGCTCATCGAGCCTGACACATCGACGACAAAGGTCAAGCAGAGAGGTTTACGTTCAGCCTTCTCGATTTCTTTGCCTTTTACACCAATACGAAGAAGGAGATGATTTTTTCTATAAGGAGATGGGGCAGCTTCAGTATGTACTGCAAAGGCCGATTCCTCGGGAGCAGCATATTCGTAGTCAAAATAATTGATGTACTCTTCCACACGGACAGAGTTTTTGGGTGGCAAGATAGTTCTTTTTGTCAGATAGTTGCGCATTATCGTGTAAGCGCCAGTGTCTACATCTATAGCGAATGTAGAATATTTATCCTTTTTTGTTTCAACGAAGGGATTGACTCCATAACCGACAAAATGCGATCTATCCGTACTCACAGAGTCGTCGATGACTTCTTCTCCAGTGAAAGCGTGAAGAGCCATAGAGAGCTTTTGCCTTTCAGCCGGTTTCATCTTCGTCAATTTATCTACGTAGCTTTTTGGCAAATGAATGAGTGGACGTCGAGCTTCTTCCCCTCTGGCCAGCCCAACTGGATTGACTGGCATCACAACAGGCCTTCCATCAGCGCTAGAAAGAGTACTACCAACCGTACCGAGCAATTTTGAAGTTCTTCCCCCCGTTGCAGTCAGCGCTGCCGTTCCCACAACTACCAATGCCAACAAAACACCTGCAATAAACAAAAATGAAAGGCTACTACTTCTCTTTGCTTCACTCATTTTCTGTCTCCCTTCGCGGTGGCTGATTACACGAAAGAGACGTAACCAAAAAGCTCGCTCTTAGTTTTTTTCTTTGTGTGCGTTAAACTGTGGGCTATGACAGAGCACCTTCGTTCATTGAGGTTGGAAGAGTCTCGCCTCCAGAGAGACGACTTCCCATTCACTGTGCCAGCCATTCAACAAATGAATGAGCTAGAGTTCACCACGCCAATCACATTGCTCGTTGGTGAAAATGGAACTGGAAAATCCACATTGGTCGAAGCCCTGGCTGTCGCTTGTGATTCCATTGCAGCAGCTGGTGAACCCTTGAGCAAAGATCCTTCTTTGGTGGCTGCCAGAACACTTGCCGACAAAATGCGCTTGGTTTGGAATAGACGAACTTCACGAGGATTTTTCCTTCGTGCCGAGGACTTCTTTCGTTATGTACGTAGGGTTCAACAAGAAGCAGCAGAGCTAAACGACATGGCTAAAGACTTTGGCGACAGGTTCAGTGGTTATGGACGTATGTTGGCTACTGGTTTGGCCAAGGGCCAACACCACGCTCTGACTAGTCGATATGGCGGTGACTTGGATGCCTATTCACATGGCGAAAGTTTCATCACGTTCTTCAAAGCTCGCCTCGTCCCCAAAGGTCTGTACATACTCGATGAGCCTGAAGCTGCCCTTTCACCTCAACGGCAGTTGACTTTCTTGGCAATGATCAAGGACATGGTCGAAGAAGATTGCCAATTCATCCTGGCTACTCATTCACCTGTCTTGATGGCTCTACCAGGAGCTACTATCATCTCTTTGGACGAACAACCACCGAAAGCCGTTGAATATGACGACTTGGAACATGTGAGGTTTCTCAGAGATTTTCTGGCTGCACCAGAACGATTTCTGAGACATCTATAGTCGTTTTCATTCGAGCAAAAAATGGGACAAAGCCAGGTAGAAATCTGCAGCGGAACAACTCTCAGGCAATCCTGCAACCTGTCCATCACCTAACTCGACTATTCGCCACTCGCCGTCTTTTCTAAGAGCGAAATCAGCTGTAAAAAAAGGGCTCTCTATGCGAGACAACAAATCCTCGAAGACTGATAGCTCAGGAGCTTGTCCTTCATAAGCGCCTTCCTCCCAATAAGGACAGGACAACAATGGGCGACCATTCAAAACAAACAGTCGGTATTCGATGGACAATGGCATTCCACTGAGAGAGTGTGTCCCCATGGACTGGTACTCCTCGAATTGACGAAAGACCAATCCTCCAGCCAAATCTGCTCCTTGAAGTTCACAAAAACGTTTGACCACTTTTTCCACAGCTCTTTTCTCACTGGCATTGGGAATGAAACAAGCCTCTTCCCAATAGTGTTTCTGCGACTTCACATAATCTTTGATGACAATTGGAGAATTTCCAAAGGAGAGGAGTAGGTCTTTAATATCTTCAAATGAAGGAACAGACTGGCAAGGAAACCAAGCAGATTTTGGCGAGTGCCCTTCAATGAGGTGAAAACTAGCAGGCAAATGATGACACAACTCATATGCAGAAGGAGAAGCGAGCAAATGAATGTTCTTTTCCCTAAGTGCCTCGTGAAGAGCGGCATATTCTTCAACAGAGACCATCCAGCCGCGATAGACGGCCTTCTTGGGAGAAGAGAAATCAGGATTGGCACTCACAGCCTTTTGGGCATTTTGGTCGGCAACGAGTGTTTCGTGGTCAACTAGACCAATATCAAATCCTGCTTTGCGAGCAGCCTCTGCCTCAGGCTCGTACATTCCATCGACAGCAGAAGAGACACAGGGTTCAGAAGGAAAGATGATTAACAACTATCAAAATCCACTTCGTCGTTGAGGCATTATCGTGTCGTCGGCAGTGATCACTCGGCGAACTTCTGCCCCGCAGTTTGGACATTTTCTCACTGGAGCTGAAGTCATGTCCTGAAAAACTTCGAAGCTCTTTTTACAGGCTTTGCACTCATATCGATATACGGGCATGGCAGCTCCTTCCGCTGACAACGCAATGTACCGCAAGGCACCTCGCCGTTCTAGTTTTTTGACTCTATGGCGCCACTAATCAGGCTGTTACGATTTCATAACAGTAGTTCTAAAATGTAACAGGTTCTTCCCCTATGGGCAGAAAAGTAACAAAAGTGTTACCAAATTCCCCACATGTTTGCATGAAAAACTGACAGCACTTCCTTATCTAGCCTCTTAAGCCTTTATTGGTAGGCTTTTCCGCCATCCCCCCATCTTTGGCAACACTATTGCCTAAAGGAGGGCAGCAGCAAACCAACCCGCTCCCTTCCGCCAGAGTCAGGGCTCACCGGCTCTGGTCTTTTTTTTGCTTAGTAGGGGCTAAGCAGTTCAAAAACCTAACTAAAGAAAGTGGAAATAAATGAACACCAGGACAAAGATCTCCCTCACAATCCTCTTCGTGACGGCCTGTTTTTTCACCAATGCTGTTTATGCAAGCAATCTCAACTTTTTGGGCATTGAAAACACGAACCAAACTGAAGGTACAAGCCTAACTGGAGCCACAGAAGACAGTAAAAAAGGATCTTTCATTCCCGCCAAATCTGGTGGAAAGACAATCAACTTCACACCAACTAGCCAGCAGGTCAAACACCTGCTTCCCACAGGTAAAGCACAATTCTGCCCCCACAAAGACACAGCAAACTTCATTAATTTCACATCAGCCAATATCGTGAGAGACCGTATTGTCCGGTCGAATCAAATCAACGGAGGAACTTGTTTCGGTGTTTCCTATTTCACCTCCATCTATTATTCACGCATGATTAGACCCGTACAGCAGGGCAAAGACATCACTCTCTTCCGCCAATACGATTTTGACTTTGGTATCTGGGATGGTTTGACAAAAGACTTGTCCAAAGCAGGTTCTGCACCTTGTGACGGTGTTGAATATCTAGTCTATGAAACTTCGAAGAAAACTCCCAATCGTTTTGGCCGCCCCTTCTGGAACAATCAGAATGTAAAAGAACATCTTGATGACTACCGACTGCGCAAAATGTCAGCTACATATGACAAGGAAATCAAAGTAGGCGCCATCTCTCACCATTTGGATCAACAAACTTGTGACCGTGCATATTTCGACGCCACTGATGGTGATGAACTAGCCAACAATATGGATGAAATCAAAAAACGTATCGAAAAACATGGAACTCAAATGTTCTTCTGGAACCACTACAACTTGAGCAACAAATGGTACAGCTGGGATAAAAGAGAATGGGGACATGCCTGTTTGTTCTACCGTGTCTCCGAGGTAGAGGTAAAAGGTTCCAATGGCACTAACCGTAAAGCTGTAAAATTCCACGTTTATGATCCAAATACCAACTACGCAAGTGCAGCCAACAAAGACACTGGCGAAGGTTATGGCGACTATATGTTGTACTTCCCCGACTCCAAACAAATCACTTTCAGCCAGAGAATGAAAAGCCGTTATGGAATGCAGACAATCAGCTCTACTGTAGACAATCGCCAAGAGAAACTTGGTTATTACGACATCTACGAAGGTCACCCCGTTCAGACCAAAATCGCTAAAGACGCTTTCTGCAGAGCATACACAGGTCTCGGTCGTGTTCTCACTGACGATGAAGCACAGCGCGCAGAGAGAGACCGCAAAATCAGACTAGAAAACTCCTGGTCACCAATCGACTAGAGTCCCTTTACAGCCTTGGTAAAAGACCACCGCTTGGCGGTGGTCTTTTGCTATCTGGACCAGGGCTGCTAACATCAATGTATACAAGGACTGAATAAAGAAACGAGAGTAAAAATGAGCAAGGTGCTTCTGACTCTTTTCCTATTGTTCTCTTTATCTCTTTATCCTTCTTGGGCAGCGGACAAAGCCTTCTTGGATTTTGAGGAACATTGTCACCGCTGGGCCTCATCTGTGGCACTTGCAGAGTACAATCGTGCTCTCAGTGAGGTCAGATTGCTTCACGGTGACATTGATCTGAAAGGTCGCTCAGCCAAAGAAGTAATCATTGAGCTTTCCAAACAGGGATATGTGAAGAAGAGTCTGTATTTCGAATATGAGTGGGATCCATTTGCTCTCGAAAACTA
The DNA here is from genome assembly GCA_964643655.1 of uncultured bacterium. Classification (GTDB taxonomy): domain Bacteria; phylum Muiribacteriota; class UBA6191; order CAZXTJ01; family CAZXTJ01; genus CAZXTJ01. The sequence goes on along the minus strand of CAZXTJ010000044.1, from coordinate 12,432 downwards.
TACTTTTTCCTCCACAAAATTTGAGGAGCTCGAGCCTCTTCCTGAGAAGTTTTTTCAAGGCCGGATTAGAGGCGCATTATTAAAAAAAGGACTACAACATCCTTCATATCGAGTTAGGTGGTTCGTCCTTCAATATTTATCGAGAAAAACAGAGGTCACTCCCCTTCGCACGGTTTTGAAAGCCTATGTTCACGAAAAGAAAGAGCACTTGTTGCCATATTTTATGAGTCTCTTGGTGACTGAGCGATTTGTGAAAGCAGCTGCAAAATACAAAAGCTATCCTCGTTCAGTTGTTTTGCGGATCAAACGTTCCATTAGGGCTGCCCAAAGAATGGACGAGAAAGCACAAGCCCTTTTTCTTGCTGTAATGTTCACCGATGCACGGCCTAGTTTTGAAATCCCTGTTGTCATCTACCAGCTCGAGCAGGGTTACGCAATTTCTTACTTGATTAGACTGTTCCGCACATACCCAGCAAAATGGGTAGAAGAGTTCACCGTTCCCTTCCGCGAGGGATACGGCGATCAGCACGAAAAACTTCTTCGTATCTTCGAACATTTTCCGCAAAACAGGAAAGTTCTGGCTGCTCTTCACTTTGCCCTGAACAACAGGCAAAAGGGCCATTTTTCTGACATTAGAGCCAAGATAATTGGTACTTGGCAGACCATCACAGGTATAGAATACAAAGGCTCTATCGAGCCATATAACGCTTGGTATAAAACCCGAAAGGGGGGAAAGATGAGTAAAGAGAGGGTTACAGTCGTTGGCAGAGCTGCCAATGCCAAAGGCGGTGCAGTTGTGGTCGTTGATGGTGCCCCCTACTATTTGCCCCAATTGGATGAGTGGCCAGACGATCTTTTGGGTAAGACTGTCGAAGTGACAGGCATCAAAAGCCGCGAGCAGTTCATTCCTGAAGTTGTCGTAGACAAAGACGGTGCAATATCACAAGGTGCAGTGGGCCAACAAACGACCATTCGTGAAGCCACTTGGAAAAAGGTTCCTTAACAAGTGGACTTGGACTTTTTATTAATTGGCGGAATGCTTGTCGACGGCACGGGAAAGAATATGTTTCCTGGTGTCCTTGGCATCAAGGATGAAAAAATAGCCCTTGTCGAGAAAACCTGTCCTCCTGCCTGCAATGCAAGAAAGATTATTGACGTAAGTGGTTTGACCATAACACCAGGCTTCATAGACATACACAGCCATTCAGAGATTCAGCCCTTAGTTGACCCTCTCAGTGCTTCCAAACTTTATGACGGAGTAACGACAATAGTCTCTGGCAACTGTGGTTTCTCCGTCTTCCCTTGGTCAGAAGAGACTCCGCGAGATGCTTTTCCTCTCTTCCGGGATTTTGACGTAAAAGTGGGCTGGTCAAGTTTTGGCCAATGGGCCAAGTTATTGGAAAAACAGAAGCCCGCTCTGAACCATGCTTCTTTTGTTGGTCACGGAACCTTGCGTATTGCTGTCTGCGGTTTGGACTATCGGTCAGCCAATGAACGAGAACTAGACGAGATGGCAGCTCTTCTTCGAAAGAGCATGGCAGAAGGTGCATTAGGACTTTCATCAGGTCTCGAATACAATCCTGCCTGTTGTGCCGAAGCTGATGAATTGCACATGCTTGCCAAAGTTGTTGCCGAAAATGATGGTTGTTACTCATCCCACTTGCGAGACGAAGGTGCTGGTGTCGTTACAGCTGTCGCTGAAGCAATTGATGTTTCTCGCGCAACAAGGGTCAGAACGCAGCTTTCTCATTTAAAGGCTTATCGCAAAGAGAACTGGCACTTTTTAGAGAAAATCATTGAAGATGTTGAAGAGGCTAGGGCTGAAGGATTACCCCTCCTGGCAGACAGATATCCTTATTGCGCAACTTCTACTACTCTCCATGCAATCATGCCTCTCTGGCTCTTGGATGGTGGAATAGAAGCAATGTTATGGCGACTGAGCAAGAGTGATGGTAGAGCAAGACTAAGAACTGACTTCAGCGCTACTGATGAGGAGTTCTGGCAAGAAGTCGTCCTTGCATTTGGGCAGAAAGAAGAAAACCTTCCTTTCCTGGGAAAATCGATTGCAGAGATATCTTCTCTCCTTGGGCAAAATCCCTTGGACACTTTCATCGAGATTGTTGCCAGCGAAGAAGGTGGAGCCATGGGGGTTTACCATACGCTCTCTGAAAACAACCTAAAGCGACTGTTGACTAAATCGTGGGTGATGGTTGGCTCTGATGGTTCAGCTCGAAATGTGGAAGGACCAACATCCAAGGGCATACCACACCCCCGATGTTATGGCACTTTCGCTCGTTTGTTAGGAAGATACGTACGGCAGGAAGGACTACTGGACCTACCAACTGCCATACAAAAAATCACTTCCCAACCGGCTCTTCAGTTGGGATTCACAGACAGGGGAAAACTACTTCCTGGAATGGTGGCTGACATAACGGTCTTCGACAGTGAAAAGATAGTGGACAAAGCTACCTATGACGCTCCCCACCAATATTCAAAAGGAATTAGGCATGTCTTTGTCAATGGAGCACATACCTTGACTGATGGACACTTGACCTCCAAACGAGGTGGCCAGGTCATCAGAAGACCATCACTGTTATAATGCCTCTATGCAAATAGCTTGTACGCAATGTAGCGCAAAATTGAACATCAAAGAACATGACCAGTTTTTGGTCTGTCAATACTGTTCATCAGCCCTATTCCTCGACGGAGGACGGGGGGCTGATAGTTGGTACGTCAAACCAATTCTTGATGAAGCTGCTGCTATAGAAAAAACGCTCACTTTGCTTCTGGACATGGGAGCAAGAGCAGATCAAATCACCACCTCGCCAAAACAGTTTTTGGTTCCCTTTCGTGAAGGAAACTCCGACAAGTCAAACTTACAATTGGCTACTGAGCTCGTTGTTGCTCTTGATGGATTGAAGTCCTTGCAAGGTGAGCGTGAGGCATATACGACAGATGGCCTGGCTGGCTGGGAGCCTCTCCCCATCAAAGCTTCAGAAGGTAATGACGAAACCTTCAACATGGTCCATTACCCCATGTTTCAGATTGACTATCTTTATGGTGGCAATGAGTTTGTAATTCTCATCGACGGAATAACAGGAAATGCCTTTGCTGATGACATCCCTACTTTCGCAGGTCTGGAACGGAATGGAGCTTTCTTCGGAATATTACTCACCAGTTTCCTGACCTACATTGCCATCTTACATGTGATTCCTGGTTCACTCTTCATTCGCACCCTCGTCCTTTTTCCAGCTCTTTTGGTTTTTGGCTGGGTAACAGCTCGAATTGTGGTGCATGAACGATGAGTCTTACAGTTACGAACGTTCAGTGCCCAGTCTGTGCAGGCGTTGTCCAGTTTCAGGCAAACCGTAAGATTTGTCATTGTCTTTACTGCTCCACCCAGCTTTTGCTACCAGAAGTAAAACACTGTCCCCGTTACCTCGTTCCCTCAAAACTGGACAGAGAGCAGGTTGACAGAAAAGTCAAAGAGACTCTTTCTGGGGGAAGAGTGGCCTCGAATTTCATCGAAAATTGCAAACCAGACTCTTTGAGACTCCTTTTTATCGCTCTGTATGAGGTGAAGGGAACTAGTTTCGTAACTGTAGAACAAGAGGACAAAAAAGGAGAAAAAGATACAGTCGTCAATTTGAGAGACATCGTCTATTACGACTTTGCCATCGCTGACAAACAACTTGGTCTGGCCAACATAGACATGGCCTCCTTCCTTGGAGGTGGTCAGTTTTCGGAGGCCATAGCCTTCGATGTGAACGAGATACCTGAAGGGGCTCAAGTTTTTACACCCGACAAAACACCCGAACAGGTAAAAGCTATGTTCACGCAACGTGGCGTTGGAAAACAATTGAAACGCGGAGTCTGCAGTGAATTGTTTGGAAGCACCATAACCCAATACTGTTATCCCATATGGATTATCCGTTATCCCTTCAACGGCTCTTATTATCGTTTTGTCGTTGACGGAGTGAAAGGAACTATCATTAAAGGGCGCGCCCCTGAAAACAGAGCGTGGTCATCTTTGTTGGCACAGTTTTTTTTACTCATCAGTGCTTTCATCAGTTATGGTTTAGTCTATTTTCTCAGCGATACGGGAGTTTATCGACAACTCACTCTCTTCGGGACTTTAGTCACCCTAGTCTTTTCTCTTTTGCCCTTGTCTTTACTCCATGGCATTTGGTTGAGGTTGTGGTTCGGACGAGACATTGCAATCAAAAATGACGAGTTACATTTGCAGCCTATTTATCATCGTGACACTGGCATCCTCGAGGGAATGGTAGATACTGCAGAAGAGTTGGCCTGTTTCATTGCTGCAACAGTCTATGGAGGCGGGGAAAGAGCCAAATGAAACCAATCATCCTCCAATGCAGCAGCTGTAATGAAAAATTGAGCTTCGCTGAAAGCTCAGTTCTGTACCATTGTGTCAATTGTTCAAAATGGTTCGAGCCCCTTGAAGGAACCTTGATTGAGGTCCAGTTCATACAATTGGAACCGCAGATAACAGAGCCTGTACAATTCCATCTCCCCTTCCGTGCTTTCTCCCTATGCACTTCCATTGATGGAGATGAAAAAGAACGTGTGCAGCGAGCCCAAGACTTTGCAGACAACTTCTCCATTGTTTACGTGCAAGCCTTTCGCAGCAGAAGTTTGGTCAATTATTTCGACTGGGGCATGTTATATACGCAAAAAAAGCTCGAACTAAAGGGGCCAACAGTATATTGTCCACCTTCTTTGGGTTGGTGTAGTAGAAGTATAGAAGAGTGCTGGCCATTTGCTCGTGCTTTTATGATGTCTTTCATCGACAACTATGTTGATGTAACAGACCTAGAGATTACTTGTGCTCTCAATTCACCAAAGCTTGTGGCAGTACCATTTTCCGCCAATGAGCAACTAATAAGAGATTGCTGTTTGGGAGAAAGTGTTCCTTCCGTCTATATAGAAGGTATTCCCAAACAAAAACATAAAGATGATTAAGAGGTAATTGTGAAACGAATAGTTCTCTTTATTTGTATAGTTTCGATTATTGGCACTGCCAGAGCCGGTGATATTCGCAGCCGCATTCGCCAGAGAATGGCCAAAATAAAGGCAGCCGCACTCCAAAAAGCAGAAGGCAAAACACGGCAGTTTTTTTCTCCACTGAGGTTTCGTACTGTCAAAGACAACGAAGTTTATGGGTTAGCTATGGCACTGCATCAAGCCCGTTTTTATCTCAAGGCCACTCCTTTGCTCAGAGTCGATGACAAATTGGCAATCTATCGGCTAAAGGAGCAAAACACACCTGCTCCCACGGACATTGTCATCAAAGACAAGAGATATGTACCAGTCTTCATAGGTCGAGCTGCAATCATCAAAAAACAACGAAATGGAACGTTAGAAGCTGATGTTCGTTCAGCTGATTGTTTTGATCCCATGCGTGGTTGGTCGAGAGAGTTACGACCAGGCCGAAGAGGCGTCACATATATACTGTCAAAAGAGAACTACACAGGCTTGGCCAAAGACAAATTCGAGTTACTAATGACAGGCAATTATTGGACAGGTATGTCACAAGAGCTCTTTTCTGCTATCGCCACAGATCCTACGACAACAGAAACATCGGTGACTGAAGATGGTCAGAAGACAGAGGAATGGACATTTGAGATGCCAGGCAAAAAATGGCATTACCTCTTTTTCGAGGGAGTCTTGAGAAGTTACATCGAATGAAACGCTATTTCCTTGCCCTACCTCTATTGCTTTATCTCGTCCACAGCTACTGGTTCTTGAACTACGTTGTTGATGATGCTGCCATAACATTCTCTTATGCACGTAACATTGCTCAGTATGGCAGTTTTTCGCTCTCACCAAATGGTGAGTGGGTGGAAGGTTTTTCCCATCCTCTGTGGCTTTTTCTCTTACTGCCATTCGCTCAGCTAAAGATTGATTTGGTGATAGCTGCGAAGTTATTGGGTTACGTCACCGCCATGGCCGCCTTGTTTCTCTTCGCTCGTTTGCCATCTATTGCTGACGAACGAGAGCCCCATTGGTTTGATCTTCTTGCTCCCTCTTTGTTGGCAATGAACACAGGTTTCGTAATGTGGTCAATGTCGGGCTTAGAGAATGGTCTAACGACATTTTTACTACTAGCTCTTTTGTTTCAGCTAATCAAAGACGATTGGCTAGGAGCCGCTGTAATATCTTTCCTTCTTGCGTTTACACGCCCTGAGGGTGCTCTCCTTGCATTTGTACTTTTGCTCTACCTTCGTCGCAAAGCCATTCCGCCCATATGTTTCCTCTTGGTTGCTTCTCTCGTTGCCCTATTCATCAGATTTCGTATTTTCAGTCAATGGTTGCCCAATACCTTCTGGGCCAAAAAAGGCTTTGGCTTGGCCGGTCTCTTTTCACCATTTTCTCCTGGATGGACCTATATCTTTCACAACCTTTCAGAAGCAGGTTTATATTTGCTGCTCCTATTGGTTCCCTTGGGCCTTTATTTCTCTGCCAAAAGCTTGAAATGGACCTTTGGTCCCTTGCTCTTTGTCAGTATGATTTTCCCTCTTTGGGCTGGCGGCGATTGGATGCCTTGCGGAAGATTTCTAACGCCTTTCCTCTTGAGTCTTTTCCTTTTGGCCCAAGAAGGTATTAGGGGAATTCACACTCATCTCCAGCAGAAGCAGTTGGTTTGGCTCCTTGTTTTGGCTGCACTTTTCTTTCCCTTGTATGAGACTATCCACTTAACTGCATTAAATTCCAAAGAACCAACTGTCCATATGAACAGTAGAGTCTCGCGAGGAAAGTGGTTCGCTTCACTGGCAGAGAAACTCACTGAGAATGACGCCTCCATATTGGAACCTGATGTAGGTGGCGTAGCTTATGGAGCTCCTTCGCTGCGAGTCATGGACTTATCTGGATTGTGTGACCTCGCAATCGCTCGCCACCGCTTCCGTCCCCGTTTTTTCATTCCTTATGTTTTGGATGAAAGAAAACCAACTTTTGTTCATCTTCACGGTGCTTGGTCGGCGCTCTGTGGACTAGCGACAAATGAGCGTTTCAGAGCAGAGTACCTTCCCATATCTGGTGATACCAAGACAATAGGAGATGGCTCAAATTGGATACGACGCTCACTCTTCGAAGTAGAGGCACAAAAACAAATTGAGCCCCTTCATACTTGGTCTTGCGGTATTGAATTGATGAGCGTCCAAAGAGTGACTCCCCAAAGCCTTACTCTCCTTTTCAGACAAACTCGGCTGAATGGACAAGCTCTGACTCTGCTCGTTGGCAATGGAGCAAACACTTGGTGGGACGAGAATTCACTCCTCTTTCAATGTTTGCCACCACAGCAATGGGCAACCAACAGGTGGTACAAATCAGTTCACAAACTGCCTTCAGCTCCTGGTAACACACTTTTGCTTCAGTTGAATGGCGAAGGCGGCGGGAAAAAGGGGCTGCCGCTTCCAAGCTGCTCTTTCGATGATCTGCGACAGTTGGCCAGTAATGGAATAACAGGAGATGCAAAGCAAGTAATCAATTTGAGTTGGCAACTTGCCAAAAGCTCAGATGAAGAAACTAGAAAAAATTTTGTAAAAGCTCTAGGTCGCTTGGCAAATTCAAATCCAAGGCCACCATCTCTTTGGTGGGATACAGTATTGTGTGCTCTGCCTCCTTCCTTCTTGCGTCAACAAGAGCTCGAAAAACTCATCAATGACTCTCGAAATAGACTGGCCTCCCAAGCATTCAAGTTGATGTCAGCTCAGAAGAGTGAAGAGGATTGGCAAGCATTCCTGTTATTGTCAAAAGCCACGAGACTCTCTCCACAAAACTCATATTTGACTCGAATTCGGGAAGAGTTACGCAGTCGACGTCTCGCCAGAGCAACAAAAGAGCTGACAGCTCCATTTCTCGAAACAATCAAGAAAGATCCAGCTTCTGCAGCTTCATGGAAAAACCTTGGAGACCTTTATCTCAATGAACATTTGTGGCTTGAAGCAATCAGGGCCTTCGAGGAAAGTTTGGCTTGGGCCAAAAGGGAGGACTTAGGCAACATCTACGTACGTTTGGCTGCCTGCAAATACAAGATGGCTGATTTATGGGGTGCTCGACGCGCTTGTGAACAAGCACTAGAATGTGGAGCTCGAGTTCCCCCATCATTGCAGAAAGTATTGGGAGTCAACTCAAAAGGGTGACAGTGGACCAAGACCTTTTCGTCGCCTGACGGCCTCTAAAAGACCAGCTGTGCCAGTCATCATATTGTCACCCAATGGAGCTCCCCAGAAGAGAGGTAACTTCGAGGAGTTTATTCTTCTTCTTTGTGGTCCCGTTGCTACGACAGATTTAATGTTTTCAAAACCAACGGATTTGCGGCACCACGCTCCATGCCCTCCAGAGGCCAACACATCTTCATGGGTGATTTCACCATTGGCTAGAGCTGGCAATAACTCATCCAATTGAGCAACATCGAGGTCTTTCGTGTGTACCTCGAAATAACCAGCCAATTCGTCACCATCAAAGATGGCACCAACAGTATGTGACGTTGCCACATCTAGAACGGCACGAGCTTTCGTCTCTTTCAATGATTTGTCCATAGTTGCGCCCAAAATTGCAGCCATACCAGAGTCCATCACGTAAACTTCATCTGCTGGCAAAGTCTTGCCAGAAGCAGCCATATAACGTAAACGGTTCCAAGTCTCATCAATCTCGTCGTGGCTAAAGAGCAACTTATGAGGATAAGGTTCCTTTCGCAATTGTTCCGTAAACGTGTCATAACGATAGATGAGGTGAGATTGTCCACTTGGAGCTACACCATGGTCTTGAGCACAAAAAGCAAGGACATCAAACTTGAATTCCACACCAAAGCTAGAGACAACTTTGGCGAGTTCATCTCTATCGATGTCAGCCAACTTTAGCTGCAGACAATCACCTTGTGGAACAAAATCGTTTGCCACTATCTCGAGTCCCATATCGCAAACACGACTCTTATCGTGATGCAAGGTGGATGAAGCCTTTTCAGTGATCCACACTTTTGATTTTTTGGCCCTCTCTCGCAACACAGCTGTAATGGGGCCCCCACCCATCTCGCCACCAGAGACGAAAAGAGGCTCTCCTTGAGGCAGAGCAGCTGCCTTTTCTGCCACTTTTCGCACTGGCGATTTGACAACGGCCTTGTAATGCAATGAGATTTCATCATCAAACCACAAGATGTCTTGCGTGCCAGCACCTACATCAACGAGCAGATATTTCGCCAATGCTCATCAACTCGTCTCAGGCTGTCTGCGATAGAAGACTTTCAAAAGCTCTGCTACAGGCAATGGAAGAGCAGCCAACAAGAGGACTGTTACCCACTGCAAGGCAGTTAGGCTGTGGGTCTTGAAGACAGGATGGAAGGTCTTTGCCAGTATCGTAATCAGATGGATGATTGCACTAAGGGCAACAGCCAGCCAGAGGAATCCATTTGAAAAGATCTCTGTTACCACAGATTTGAAGGAGGAGCGACAGTTGAAGGCATGCAGTAAGGCTGTGAAAGCCAAGAAAGTGAATGCCATTCCACGGGCCTCATAAAGAGGAGCAGCACCGAAATAGTGAGGTGGCAACCAGAAGATACCCAATGCAGCAGCAGCCATTACTGAACCAATCACAGCGATATTCATATAATCACGGCTGATCAAAATTGGCTCGTCGGGATCTCGAGGTTTTTCCTCCATTACGCCTGGTGCAGGCGGTTCAACGCCCAAAGCTAATGCAGGCATTCCATTTGTGACGAGGTTAATCCACAGAAGTTGCAGTGGCGTCAGCATTGGAATCCAGTCAAAGAAGGAGGAGATGAGAACTGCAGCAACGAGGCCTGCATTGACGCTCAAAAGGAAATAAATGAACTTTCGGATGTTGGCAAATATGGTTCGTCCCTCATAAATGGCGTGAACTATGGTGGCAAAATTGTCGTCCATGAGAACCATATCAGAAGCTTCTCGTGCTACGTCCGTTCCGCTTTGCCCCATGGCAACACCAATGTGGCAAGTTCGCAATCCTGGCGCGTCGTTAATGCCATCACCAGTCATAGCGACTATGTCACCACGTTTCATGTGACACTGGACTACTCGCAACTTCTGTTCTGGGCTAACACGTGCGAAAACTGCTACACGTGAGATACATTCTGTTAGCTCTTCTTCAGAGAGCTCATCCAATTCGTGGCCATTAAATGCCAGCGCCCCCTCATCCCACATTCCAATCTTTTTGGCGATGGATACAGCAGTCAACTTGTGGTCGCCCGTAATCATGACAACTTTGATGCCAGCTTTACGACAAGTTCCCACAGCCTCTATGACTTCTGGCCGTGGAGGATCGAGCATGGCCACACAACCTGTCAAAACGAGTCCTTCTTCAAATTCATCACCAGGGGTCTCTTTGTCGGCTAGCGCCAATACACGCAAACCTTCGCTGGCTTTCTCCTCGCACCAACTGAGCATTTTCTTTTTGTCTTCTTCAGACAAATCTCTCGGACCATCTTTACCCAACAAAGATTTACAGGAGGGCAAGATTGCTTCTGGTGCGCCTTTTACATGAGACCAACTTTGGCCATCTTTGTTTTTCACGACAACAGCCATTCTCTGCCTGTCGCTATCAAAAGGACGCTCATTGATACGCTGCCAATTGGCTGCTAGTTCTTTTCTATCAATGCCGCCTTTTTCGGCCAAGACAAGAAGTGCAGCCTCCGTTGGATCTCCCAGGACTTGACCATCCTCAAGAGAAGCCTGGTTGCACTGAGTCGAAGTTTGTAACAAACGCTGAAGGGCTTCTCCTTTTTCTCCGCCTTCAATTGTTCCTTCAGAGGAGTATCCTTGCCCAGTAACAGAATAAGTGGCCTCATCGGTCCACAAGGCTTGAACGGTCATTTCGTTCTGGGTGAGCGTTCCTGTCTTGTCGGAACAGATCACAGTGGCTGAACCAAGAGTCTCAACAGCTGGCAAACGTCGCACTATAGCGCCACGACGAGCCATTCTTTGCATACCAAGAGCCAGAGTAATAGTTGTAATAGCTGGCAATCCTTCTGGAATGGCAGCAACGGCTAAACTCACTGCAGTGAGCAAAAGGACGGGCCAACTCTGATTACCCTGCCAAATTCCCAATCCAAAAAGGAGCGCACTGATGGCCAAACATATCCAGAGAATGATGTGAGTAAAGCGCGCCAATCTCTCTTGCAAAGGGGCTTCTTTGCGCTCAACACTGGCCACGAGAGTACCTATCTTACCAATCTGACTATGGAGTCCCGTACCTACGACAACTGCTCGAGCTCGACCCCGAACAGCCGATGTTCCCATATAAGCCATATTGATTCGCTCTGGGATGAGAGCATTGTCAGGTAATACGGCAGGAGCGTCTTTACTAACGGAAGTCGACTCACCTGTAAGAGCTGATTCCTGAGTTCTCAGTTCAGACTCTTCCACAATTCGAACATCAGCAGGGATGGAGTCACCTGCTTCCACCTCAACGATGTCACCAGGGACCAATTCTCGTGAAGATACTTCTTGAACGAGGCCATTACGAAATACACGAGCTGTTGGTGTGGTCATCTTCTCGAGCGCTTCAAGAGCTGCTTCAGCTTTGCCTTCTTGGATAAAACCTAAAATTGCGTTCAATACCACAATGAGTAAGATGGCGATAGTATCGCTGAAACGAATGAGGAAAGAACCTTCCTTCTCATGTGTCATTGCCATTACACCAGCAATGACGGCTGCTACGAGCAGAGCACCAACGAGAGGATCGGCCAATTGAGCTATCAACCGCCTCAAAGCGCTTGGTTTGGGCGGCTTGGGCAACTCATTGCGGCCATACTTGTTTATACGTTCTTGTACCTCTTCGTCATTCAAACCTGACGATGGATCTGTAGTCAAACTAGAACAGACCGCTTCTACGGTCATGGCATGCCAATTTTTTTCTTCAAAAGACTGAACTGCGGAGTCCACAAAGTTACCTCCTTGTGGACAGAATGTACGAGACATCAATTGGCTTTGCAAGGCTCTATATACAGCGAAATGCACCGCCCCTCGAAAGGAACGGTGCATCACACCTCATCGTGGTTCGATTAGTAGATGACCAAACTGCCTCCAGGACCATTAATGACGATACTTGGAGTGCCTTTCTTCTCTTTCTCTTCTTCATCGACTGGAGCTGGGGCGGAAACAGGTGCATAACTTGGAGTAGCTGCCCTTTCTGCCAGGGGGTAGAGAGATACTCTCTTGTCACGGGCCCAACAAACTCGAGCAGGAATGGCACCTTCAACGATTTTTCCATAACCAGGCAGCGGTTGAGCCTTGAGTGTGCCATAGACGTTACGGACGATGACCTTCTTACTGTCTTTTCCACCAATCGCGGGAACCCAGATACGGGAGTTTTCTGTAACTGCACGAGGATAAGTATCGTGAACGGTACCTTCAACACTATTGAGTAGTCCAAGGG
>CAZXTJ010000043.1:0-23128 GCA_964643655.1 uncultured bacterium | reverse complement strand
CCGTTTAAATGCTCAAAGCATTAACCCCCGGGAATCACTGGGGGGTTAATTTTTTCTTCTACTTTTTTTCTCAGATGTTCTGCTACGAGGGCGGCCAAAACCTGTGAGCCTTTTGCGCTCGTGTGAACATGATCTGCGAAGTATTCTGCTTTTCCTGTCATTGGCCTGGCAGCGTCAATGAGTAAACATCCTTTTTCAGCAGCGACGGTTTTCATTACGGTGTCACTTTTTTGGAATGCATGGCAGAGGGCTTTGTGGGTCAGTTTTACATATTTGTATTTAATGATCTTTTTTGCTTTGTCGTCGTTCGCAGGAGAAACGAGTCGACACTGTGTCATCAAGACAGGTGTGGCACCTATGTTTTTAGTTAAGTCGACAAAGGTCTGAAGTGTCAGTTTGTATTGAGCCAATCCCTTTTCAGAGATGTTGTCTAGAGTTTCACCTTTCGGAATGGCTCCTTCAGTATCAATTCCAATTGTCCAAGTGTAATAACGCTGCCGAAGGCGGATGTATAGTTGAGAATAGTTACAGAGTAATTTGTCTAGCCAGTTTTGGTAGGTTGCCAAAGGGTTGTCCGTCCGCTGAAAAGCTTTGAAGGCACGTAAAAGCGGTCTCTTTTCATTGAAATATTTGATGTCGTTCCAAGCTGTGCACAGAAGAACTATGTCAGGCGAAAAGTGATGACCTTCGGCGACGAGGCGTCCAAGACAGTCAAAAGAGGCATGACCCGGAATACCTGCGTTTATTACTTTCACTTTCGTAAGGCCTTGCTTTTTTAGCTCATTTTCCACGAGCTGTGGCCAATGTTCGTTTGTTTTGGCTTCGATGTCAAAGACGAAGGAACCACCATAAATTAGGACTCGAACTTCGCCTGCAGGTTTAATCTGGGAAAAGTCTTCGCCACGATAACCAAGACTATTGATTTGCCAACGTTGAGCATCTTTTTTGAGTATTCGCTTTTTGGCTTCAAAGACATGGCGGCTGAAGATAGAACCGTCCATTGGTAAGCGCCAACCTTCAATGGAAAGATCTGTTCGTTTGGCCAAAGTGCGTACAGCTACTTCACCAAGAAAAAAGACAAAAAGGATGGCGAGCAAGAGAGCACATATGGTGAAGAGGACTCTCTTCCTGGGGCTCAGCTCTTGACTCATACACTCACCTTTCTGTCTTTAAAACAGTAACGCAAATGGGGTGAGAAAAGAAATTTGAGATTTTTTCATTTCGGGGGTTGACGATCTATCTCGAAATTCGAATAATCTCCCCGAACTGCTAACGACCTCCGTTATAATGCTCAAAGCATTAACCCCCGGGAATCACTGGGGGGTTAATTTTTTTTCTTCACTTTTTTTCGTAAAGGGACTACTTGTCTTTGAAATACATTTCCACTGCTGCTTTGTAGCCCGAAGAAAAAGTGACGATGTTCTGGTTGAGTGTGAGTTTGCCATTGTCCTTGAATGTAATTCCGCCAATACCATAGTCAGCGCTTGGCAAACCGCCGATACCACAGCCTACTCCCCACTCTGTGTCACCATGTTTTCCTGAAGCGCCAGCGGCGAAGTTGTCTGCAAGACCCATACAGAATTTTTTGGCCTTTTTATGTATCTCTTTGGGATCTGCAAGTAGCAGCGAGAAGGACGATGTAGCCCATATGGAAGTTTCGATACCTTTTAGGAAACCAATGATGCATTGGTTGATGTTGCCAGTCATGCTTACTACGACATCTTCAGCCATAGAACCATGGGCGCCGTTGTCCAACATCGTGTGTGTTTCAAAGGTATGTGGGTTGACGGAAATCCAGGCCCACCTAGGGCGACCATTGATGGTGGCTGGTTTAGATGTCATCAACACAATGGAATCAGATTTTTTTATACCGGTAATTACACGAGAGGGGTAGCCCAGCTTTTTCATTTGAGCCATAGCTTCTCGTTTGTGTTTACCTTCTAGCGGTAGAAGTACAGTACCTTCAGGACAACTATTCCATATGTAGAATAAGCCTTTTCCGTTTGGTAGAGCCCAGCTTTCAAGGTAACCTTCAAACAAGCCAGACAAAAGCCTGAAGTGCTTTTTGTCTTCTTTTTTGCCATTTTCGAGTTGGGCTTTCACTTGTGACAAATCGAATGTCGCTTGTAACTGTCCATTGGAAGCTCTTTTGTTCAATGACACCATAATCACTCGTGGTTTATTGGCTCTATTGAGAGATACATTGAATTTTTGAGCCAGCTTCTTTTCCATCTCAGTTTGAGCACCTATGAAACGATAGATAGCGCCTGCTGTGTACCATCTCAGTGCGGAAAGGCTGTCTGGTCTTTTTGCTGATTTGTGCAAGTCTTGCCATTTGGTGTTTACAGCCTTCATTGCTGATGGTGGAAGATCTGGTGTCGCTACGGCAAAGGCGCGATAACGGTTGGTCAGCTCTTCCTTGTCACCGACTTCCCAGGCCCATTCACCTTTATCAATTCCATTTCCGGATATCCTTACTTCTTCTCTGACGATTTCCCACTGTGACAGGTCAACAGGCTTCTCACTCACCTTGCAGCCTGCTGCACCACCCAGTAATGCAAATAGATGGCGTCGACCGTTTTTGAGCACTTCTGTGTAAACGATGTCACATACACCTTCGCCTATTTGGTCTTGATGAAGAGTTTCACTAAGTAGGGTGAAAGTCTTCTCTTTACTTGCTTTTGTGTTTCCTGAAAGTGCACTTGCAGCAATCGCTACATTTCCTTTTGCGCCACTGTCTCGTTTTTTGGCGACGACTCTGACGCTAATGTGACATCTACAATGTGTTCTGTCACTTTCAGTGTCAACAATGTCAGATTTGACCATGTCAGCTATTTGAGATACTTCCTTCATGAACGGCACGACCAAGTGACAAAGTGCTTCAGTGCCCTTTTTCACTGTGATTACAGGCAGTGAGTTGTCTGTCCACTTGTCTACTCGAGCCACTTTTGCCAATTGTTCGAGAGCGGGCTTGTGAGATCGGACTATCCCTGAAACTGTCGTGTAACCTCGTTTGCTCAATACATGCCTGACTAATGTCGCCATGTCGTCAATGCTCGCCCAGCCTTGTGTCAAGACGGATTGAGGACTGTAGCGACACCGCCAATCTGTTCGTGAGCTCGTAACCAACTGAAGTGAAGCTAAAGTTTCTTTAATGCCAGATATGTCAACACCGGAAGGAAGGGACTCTTCACCAGATCTTTTGATTAACTTCTGTAGTCTTTGAAAGCCCAAGGAGTTCAATGATGGAGGTTGAATACTTTCCTTTTCAGGCGATGTTGACTCTAGATTTAATGGATGAGACGGAACTGCTCCGACTTTCGCTCTTCCTTCGGCCCGGCGTTTATTGATTAGCGCAGCAGCAGCTTCTGCTATTTTTCGTTTGAATTCAGAGCCGCCAATTGAAAAATCCTGCTTTTTCAGTTTGCTCTGAAGCAGAACGGGGTTGTTGTACTCTTTGTCGCTGATTTGCACTTTCAAATCCTCGAATATTGGTGAGGTCAGCTCGAGTTCATCAGCTTTGAAGCCCTGTGGAATGTTGAACAAGGTAACTCCGCGTCGTGTTCGTCCATCCAAGAATACTGATTTGTCATACAACCCAAACAACAGATTTTTCGTTGCATCTGAATGGGGTACTCTGTCGCCTTTGAAGTTTTTGTTGTAACCAAAGTTGCCGAGTCCCTTTTTCATTGTCCCTTGATTTGGAAGTTCCTTTTTGACGCCTGGTTTAGGTTTCAGCACCAATAGGTCGGCGAAACGTGTGTGATGGCTGTCTTTCAAATCTTTTAGTGAAAACTCCACTACGATGAGATTTCGACCAACATTATCTATTCTTTGCCTAACACCTGTTTTGTGGATGAATATTTCCAATCCTTCTTTGACTGCCGAAGGTTTTGGCAAGGCAAATGGCTTCTGCGGTGTGTCATCTATGGAAACTGTAAGGCCACCACCTCTGATGTCGCCATGGAGTTTGGCTCCTTTGCTGACAAGCTTTGAAATTCTAAAAGCAAAGGCTACGTCATTGCGGCTGCCTGGAGCCAAAAGGGTGGATTGAAACAAGCCTTTGGGTAACAAGGCTGTTGTTGGATGGAGTGGGGCAACTAATTCACCAAGGTGTGTTTTTAAGAGCAGCCTAAATCTCTCTGCTGGTTTGAAATTGAGTAAAGCTTGAACTCTTGAAGTGAACTTTCCTGATAAAACACGAAAGACCATTCCTTTTTCGGCTTTCACATTTTCAATGGCATCAAGGTCCTTGTAGCCAGTAAGTGTCAAAGAGAAGGCATCGCTAAGTTTTGCTGGTTCTGACTTTGGCAGGTTCACCAATTCTTGCCTCTTTTGTATTGGTAACTCACCAGCTATAGGGACGACTAAATGGCCATAGTTGTTGTCGAACAGTTCCAGGCTTGATTGATTCATCTGTTCATCTGGTACAAGGAATAGAAGTGTACCCGAGGCCGTTTTAGTTGCAGACACACCTAACTCTCTTTCTCCGGGCAATATCAAAGGCTCTTCGGCAAGCCAAGTTGCTTCCGAAAGGGGCAGCAAATTGTCGTCGTTCCACCTGAGAAAACAATGTCTTCTAAGATCTTGGATGAGATAGGTGGGCACGCGTAATTCAATACTCTCGGGCTTAGAGGCTCCCGAAACCCACGCCGAAGGATGGTTCGCACCATTTTTGTATATTGCGACTTCCTGAACAGGAAGAGTATTACGCCACTTCGTGGTAACTGCCAGCAAGCGATGACGGCGAGGTGGCTCTATTCCCCGCAAACGATCTATGAATACGGCTTCTTTGACCGTTAAGGCAACTGCCTTGTTTGAGCGCTCCTCATTGACGGGTAGCCTAGAAGTAATGATTATCTCTTTGTTAGGGATGCAACTTCCTGACAACAATTGAGACAATTCGCCACTATACGGAGAGACATCCTTCCCAAGGTGATGACGTATCTCTTCTGCATTTACTTTCTGATTTTCATCGACGATGACTGAAAAGGGTACCTTCCGTGCCGCGGAAATGCTTTTAGTTCCCTGTCTTACGGCAACTCTCAATGTTGTTCCTTCTGTTTTCTTTTGGGGTTCCAATACTCCTTCTAGAAATGCAGATACAACTTTATCAATTGATGTGATGTCTTCGTTTACTATTGATTTACCAGCAGAGAGTTTGGCTGCACGTTGAAAGGGGAGAGCATCTTTCTCTTTGACCATTCCAATCCAAAGAGAATTTACTCCTTCATCTTTGAGACTACCCAAGAGACTATCGAGTTCAGCCTGATCCTTCATGTCCACTTTTAAGGCAGCGTCAGAGAGAAAGCACAGATAACGACGAGTAGAAGGAATGGCAGCAAGAACATTGGCACTAGTTCGAACAGCATCGAGTATGTTTGTTCCTCCATTGCCCTTCATTTTTGCCAAAGCCTTTTTGAGGCGGCTCTTGTCAGAAGTAAAAACTTGTTCGATACGTGCCCTGCTCGAAAAGGTCATGACCTGAGTGATTACTTCTTTGGGAAGAGCGTCTACGAAGCGACGAAAGAGCTGACGAACTGCTTCAATGCGAAAGTCACAACCTGCTGTGTCAGGACTGTGATCCATTGAACCACTATTGTCAATCATAAGAGCAACAACAGGGACATCACCTTTAGTTGTTGTTTTGGGACGTTCATAGGAAATGCGATATTGTCGAGCCAAGTCCTTGGATATACCTTTGAACACTTTCTCGAGGGATTTGCCATCGCTGGCCTCAAAGTAGGCTCCCCCTGACATTCTGGATATTCGACCAAGAGTGTTCTTATCAGGCTTTTTCCCGAAGCCAATACTAAACACAGGGATTTGTGCAGCCTTAACTGCTGATAGAACCTGTCCCTTGGAGGCTTTGCTACCTGGGGCAGTATCATTCCAGTTTGCATCAACGCCGTCAGTGAATACGACGAGAGCAGTCCTGTCAGTCTTGGCAACAGCTTCCAGATTTTTCACTCCAAGAATGATTGAGTCGAAAAGAGCCGTTGCTCCTCTTGCGATAACTGTATCAAGAGATTTCAGTAGCAGGCTCTTTGAAGTACCATTAAGCACTTTTGGTTTGGTGTCGAAGTCAACGATAGTCAGCTTGGCTTGTTTGGGAAGTGACAAAACGAACTCCTTCGTTGCCTTGATGGCAGAACGCATGGAGCCTTTCATCGAGCCTGATGAATCGAGCAAGAGAACAACTGAAAGAGGTGAGGTGAGCGGTTTGACTTCAGTTACAGATGCTTTGTTCCCACCTTCAAAAACGCTTACATTGTCATTTTTTAGTGGGATGTCTTTTTCAGCTCCAAGCAGTCCTACGTCGACCAATGCCATTTTTTTGCTCGTTAGTTTTGCTCCATTGATTTCTAGTCGTCCAAGATCTGATGGAGTGGAAGCTGATAGCATTGCTTTCGGCCATTGAAGAACAGTCTCTTTACCTTCAT
Source organism: uncultured bacterium (assembly GCA_964643655.1). Taxonomy (GTDB): domain Bacteria; phylum Muiribacteriota; class UBA6191; order CAZXTJ01; family CAZXTJ01; genus CAZXTJ01. The sequence continues at coordinate 16,685 of CAZXTJ010000043.1, read as the reverse complement.
GAACTGGTACGAGATGGCAGTCTGCATATTCAGTTGGTGCCTGCTCATCTTTCTCTGGAGTGGAACGAACTTTCCACATTCCAGAAGGAAGCCACATAACGACTTCTCCATTGGGAAGTCTATCGCCTATTCCTTCAGTGGTGTCGGCATAACGACTATCATATTCTGAGAAAACAGATACGTTTCCAGGAGGCACTCCGCAGGCCCGTATTACACCAGTGGAGCCGATGTTCGGAGTCGTCAGTTTGGCACTTTGTTTTAAGTGAATTACTGCCTTACTAGACTTTACTTCTCTCTCTGAGTAATGGGGGCGCCAAGTAAAAGTGCCGATGTGTTGACCCTTATCCTGGGGAAGGTCGTATCTTTCGTGGTTGGTTCCGTGAACCTGTGAGAAACAGGTCTTGTATAGAACTCTATTGGAGAGCTTATCTTTCTTAGTTTTCAGGTCTGTTTCTAGAAAGAGTTCACCTTTGCTCAGTGATACCTCGAGGTGATAAAAGTGCTCTCCATCGATTTGGAGGATTAGCTCTTTGTTGCTGTTCTCCCTTGTGAACTCGAGTTCAACTTTGTCTCCTGCAGAAAGAACCGTATGAGACTTTTCTGCAGCGAAGGAGTTGCAAGTTAAAAGACTAAAGAGGCCAAGGAATATGAGTAGATGAGGCATTGAGGGTAGCTCCGTTCTATGGGCTTCTTTTTTTGGCCAAGCCCTAAAAGCCCCCTCAAACAGTTAGCAACTATATATAGCAGCTACTACTCAACTTGTCTATTGCTCCCCTTCGTCTTTTCATAGATAATCAGGCTTATGGGTAAAAAGAGAGTTATTGCAGAAGATGAGTTTCCATCTTGGCCAGTTCAGATCCTGGCTGGTTTCATCTTGATGGTGATTCATCAAGCTATTGTCATTCCTATTGCCGTTTTTTATTCACAGATGGTTGCCTTGGGCTTTGGTGCCTTGCTTGGCATGTTCATCATTATTGGTGGCTCGATGAGCTTCGGTCCAAGCTTGATTTTTGCTGGTATTCTCGCCATTTCCGTTAGTTGTACAGGTGGCATGTTCTTCTTCGAGTATCATCTTGCCGCTAAAGGTCCTATTGCAAAGAATGTATCGATAGGTGAGATACATCAACTACAAGAAGCCAAAGTCTGGTTTTTTATTGATGGGCAGCCACGCAGAGAGTTCGAGGGAGTATCTGTTTCTAGGTCACGAAGCAAAGATGGTAGCACTTCGACAAACTATTATTATGTCGTTCCCGTAGTACATGACTATTGGAAGAAATCTCAGGAAGTGCCGCTGTGGGCTGTTGCACGGAACAGAAGGCCTGGTTCTTGGAAGATAAAGGCAGGTGTTGGTTTAGCGGCCAATCCCGTGGATTTAGACCACTATCGTAGCGCTGTGAAAGATGCAAAAAAGAAACATGGTTTGCTCACTTTTCCTGATCTTCACTTAGTAGAGTGGGTAGAGTCATACGAGGAAGAGCTGGCCGAACGATGGAATATTGCCAAGTACTTCGTCATCACCTTCAATGCCTTGTGGTTCATTGGAATGGCTTTAGCCTGGCTCTACTACGAATATGGGGAAAACGAAGAGTCTGAATAGAGTGAAAGTAACTCTCGCGTGATTTTAGGTTTGATGATAGGGCTATCCTCTAGCAATTCATCACACAGTTTTGTGTCGAAGGTTACATTTGTAGCCTGGAAGATGTCCAAATCGCGGAAGGTTTCGAAGCTCTTTTTGAAACGGCAAAGTCCAAGCGATGAATGAGCATCAATTGCAGAAGTTTTACTCTCTTGCCAAACTTCTCTCAATTGGGCAGCAGATGCCGAGCCTGCTGAAATGTGAAAAGTGGATGTCTCTGAAGCCAACAATGATAGATGGACCATTGCAGAGGCAGCATAATCGATAGGTGTGATGTCCACCTTGATGTTGCTTTCGTCAGGAATGGCTTCTCCATTTTGCAGGAGTTTACAGATAAGGTCTGTTGCGCTGGCTTTTCCTGTTTTACTGTGGCCTGTGATTAGACCAAAGCGATGGAAGGTAATCAGCGAAAGGTGTGGGGCTACCTTGCGAAGGAGAAGTTCAGCTGCGTATTTACTTTGTCCATAACCGCCGATGACATAGCAGTCAGCGTCCAGTTCATCTGACTCATAAAAGATTTCATCCAATCTATTGGAGGCCACAAAAACTGACAGGGTGGAGGCGTAATGGAGCTTTTTATTTTTGCCTTCCAGGCAGAAACGTAAGATTTCTTCAGTGCCAAACACGTTGGTACTTCGAAGCCTTTCGTAAACAGCCACATTGCTGATAGAAGCTGCGCAGTGAAAAACGGTGTCAACCTGCCTATTCAGACTCTGCCATGTAGAGTCATCAAGTCCGAATTGGGGCTGAGACAAGTCACCGCGAATGGTGAAAATTCGTTCGTCGGATGATTGGATTGTCTGGCTTCGGCAGAGGCAAAAGATTGTGGCTTTCGTCTTTTTTAAAAGCTCTTGCAAAACATGTGAACCGAGAAATCCAGAAGCACCTGTTAGCAGAATTGTCCATGGAGGAGAGTCTTCAACTGGTGGTGCCTCTTCAGTTAACAGCAAACGCAGAGTTGGAGAAGGTGTTGCGTCATTGAACAGTTCTTCTCTAGTCATAGCTCTTGGTATAGGCTTCTCATTTTGCAGTCGTAGGGCAATGGCTTTGATTGTTCCCTCTTCCGAAATCCATGATGGAGGTAGGGATATGTTGCTCTTCACAGCAAATGCGGCAATTTCGATTGCAGCAAGAGATGTTCCGCCAATCTCGTTGTAGTCACTATCACTATAGACTGTTCGTCCCAGCACCTTGGTGAAAATGAGACAGAGCTCTCTTTCCAAAGTGGATGGCATGCTTTCTTTTGATGTAGAGGCCAGTGACGACTTTTTTAAAACCGATTTGTCTACTTTGCCAGAGGAAGTTTCAGGCAAGCTTTTTAGGAAGTGAAATGTTGTTGGGATAAGGGCTCGAGGAAGAGATTCTGCAAGATGATGTCGCAATTCACTTTCAGAGATTTCACTCCTGCAGACAACAAATGCCTCGAGCTTGTTGTTTCTCTTGATGACTGCCGAGCGTTTGACTTTTTCATGGCTGCGAAGGCAGACCTCAACTTCCTCTAACTGCAAGCGAACTCCGCCAATTTTGACTTGCTCGTCATTGCGGCCTAGAAAGATAAAATTGGAATCTTCTAAAAGGCGAACAATGTCTCCTGTGCAATAAAAGGGAGTTCCGTTTTTTTCGTAGAATCTTTCTTCTGTTAGCTCGGGCTTGTTGATATATCCCAGAGCAACGGCCGGCCCACCTATGTGTAACTCGCCTTCTTCTCCCTCTTTTGCTGGCTTACCGTCCTTATTGATAACGTCAAAGAGAACATGCGGAAGGGGTGAGCCAAGTAGCGGTTCTTTCCACTTCGTAGCATCACAAACACAGAGGCTTGCGCATATGGTTGCTTCAGTTGGTCCATAAACATTGACCATTCGAAATCGTTTTGCCCACTTTCTAACAGTTTCTGGCAGAGCTGGTTCACCACCAAAAACGATGGTTTCCACACAGCCTGGCATTGTTGTGGGAGGGATTACTGATAAGAGGGCAGGGGGCAAATCGAGGTGAGTCAGCCCATGTTCTCGAATGGTTTGTACGAGTCTTCTTGGTGAACGCACTATGTTTTTTGGCTCAACGTATAGGGTTGCGCCAGCAATGAGTGGTACACCGATATCAGATAAGGACGCATCAAAACATACAGACAGCGTTAGCAGCGATCTACTGCTGGAACCAATTCGAAAGGCTTTCTGTTGTGCTTTCAACATGGGTAGGTAACCACGATGAGCAACCAAAACGCCTTTGGGTTTTCCTGTTGATCCAGACGTATAAACTAAGTAGGCAGCACTATTGTCATCAGCAGGTGTTTCGTCGCAATAAGGTGTTTCCAAAGTATGTTCTTCGAGATCTTTTGGGGTGATGACAAAACGAACTTTGGCATCTTTTAGGATCTCTTCTCTTCTGCCAGCTGGCATAGGTACATCCATTGGCAAAAACACTCCTCCAGCCATAGTGACAGACAGAAAAGCTATGACGTGGTAAGGGTGGTTGCCAATGGAGGCGGCAACAACTTCGCCTCTCTTGCAGCCTCGTGCTTTTAATTCCCTAGCGTAACTCCCAGCTAGTTTCCAAAGCTTTTCATAGGTAAAGCACAATCCTTGGCCAACAAGAGACAATTCTTTGGGTTGATTGATTACGTGTTTTTGAATCTCAGCTAGGAATGGTGTCACATTCATCCTTTGGATGGTGATAGTCAGTCAAGGTGGAACCTTTGGATAGGTTGTCGTCATTTGGACCGCCATCACCTGCTTTGAAGTCCGATAGATTGACGGAGCGAATGTCCAAGCTAAAGCGGGCCAAGGAAGTTTCGTTTTCTGTCGTCTTATGTAGCTGACAAGCAGAGAATAGTAATATCTGGGCTTCTTTGCAGATGACGTGTGTTGCTTTGTCACTCTCAAAATAGGTGGTCTTGGGGTATACGGCCTCTTTTGGTGGGGAAGGATTTTGGAAACCCACTTTAGCTTTCCATTCGTTATAGTCAAAGGCAGCAGAGTCATTTGGTAACTCGATGTTGAACACTTCTTCGTCAAAGGCAAAAGAGTTTTCAGAATCTACTTCATGTAGTGGTAGCCACCAATTGATTTGACTAGCAGGATTGGCATACCAGGTGTCGCGATGGGCATAATAGACTGGTGCTGCCGCTTCGATTTTGTGCCCTCCTGGCAAAACTGCTCGTAACCGGGGAACATCGATTGCATTTTCATTGGCAGGAAAACCGACCTCTGTCATCAGAGTTTTGATCAATCGTCTGATGGTTTTATCTTCTCTTACTGCTATGCGCGTTTCTGTAAACCGAGCCATAAACTCGTCATTTGCGAGGCCTAGGCATTCATTACGAAAATTCCACCCAAAAGCAGCTTGAACGTGAGCTTTGACTGCCTCAACTAGAGCAATTGAAGTCGTCGTACTGTCGACCAAGAACAAACAGCCATCATATATGGCTTTTCGCAGAGCAGGATTGGAAGAAGGTAGGCTCGTGTTGATAGTCATTCTGTTCCCCCAGTCGTCAAGTCAATCCAAAACGCTTTTGTATCAGAAGCGTAGAAAGTGCTGTCATCAATACGGGATCTAAGCTGACCAACTCCTTCTTTGATAGTCTAGGCAGATCATCAATGAGACAAGTCAGCTTTCCTTTGTCAAAGAATGGTACCTCAATCGTTGATGTCAGATCAGCTAACATGTCTCGAACAGTTTTACTTTGTGAAAACATCATTGGTGGTGCAAGAAAGGGCTGCTTACGGCGCGTTCTCACCGTGTTCGTTAGCTCATTTCCATAGGCATGACGGAGGAGTTTTTTTTCGATTTCGCCATCCATCTTTGTTGCCACTGGGATTTTTTTCACTGTTTCGAATAAATGGTGATCGAGAAAAGGTAATCGTCCTTCAACGCTGTGGGCCATCTCCGTTCCGTCACCCAAGGTCCGAAGAATGTAGTTTGTGAGGGCAAGTTTTGACCAAAGGTAAGCTGACTGCATTACTCTAGGCTTGTTTCTTAACTGCTGTGCCACGTCGAAATGTTTCAATAATTCAGCAAAAGGAGAGTATTTCTGCCAATTGTCAGAGAATGATCTGTCTAACAGTTGATGCAAACGAAAACCAATGCCTGCTTTGGCAGCAATAAAGGATGGTACATATCCCAATCTGTCTTTGATGGTATCTGTAGAGAGCTGTTCTCCATCTGGCAGCATTATTCCAACAGCTTCAGGATTTTCTCTCAATAAATCATTTAGGTTGCTTCCATTGTTGTCATGTTTCAGGTGTGGATAACCAAGAAAGACTTCATCAGCCCCTTCGCCAGTTAGCACTACTTTGAAACCGGACTTTTGAACTTGGCGACTGAGTAGATATTTTGCCGGCAAATGCCCATTGATGGCAAAACCCTCTGAATGATAAAGGGCATTTGGAAGTGCCTCAATCAAATCTTCTGCTTTGACCTGCACAGCAATGAGTTTGGCTCCAATATGAGAAGCAAACTCTTTGGCTACGGGAAGTTCATTGTAGTGGTCATCATTGAAGGCAACAGTGAAACAAGTTTTGCTGCTACTGGAGCTACGAAGGGCAGAACACACTACAGAACTTGAATCCAAACCACCACTGAGATGAAAGGCCACTGGTACATCTGCAACGAGGCGCAACCGAACTGCTTCGTCGAAACCAGTTGATACTTCGGTCACATAATCTTCAAAGCTTTTGGTGCTACTGTGTTCGTAAGGCAGATTCCAGTCCCAGTATTTCTCAATTTTTGTCTTTCCTGCCGAATGGAGAAGGAGGTGACCAGGTGGCAATTGCTGAACTTTGTCAAACAATGTGAAAGTGGGAGGAACGTACTGATGGGTAAATGCGTGATAAAAAGCTCTATCATCCCATTTTGCTCGCAAACCAAGAGCGAAGAGGGCTTTTGCCTCAGAAGCAGCAATCAACCTATCACCCAAGGAGGCGTAACAAAATGGTTTGATGCCAAATCTGTCTCGGGCAGCGAAGAGTCGCTTCTTGGTTTCGTCCCACAAAAGGAAGGCAAACTCACCGCGCAAATGCTTCAGGCATTTTTCTCCATGCTGTTCATAGAGATGAAGAAGAATCTCTGCATCTGTTTTTGTTCTAAATTGATGGCCTATTTGTTCCAGAGCGCGGCGAATGGACTGGTAGTCATAAAACTCACCATTAACGACTGCAAAGATGTTTTCATCTTCATTAAACAGCGGTTGTTGGCCGCTCTCTAGATCGATGATGGACAATCGGCAATGACCAAGGGCAACACTTTGATCTCTAGAAAACCAGCTTCCTTCACCGTCTGGACCACGGTGGGACAGTGAAGCCAAAGCCTCTTTTATCGATAGATCGGAAACTGAGTTTGCCTTGCCGAAGCTGCCGACTATGCCGCACATTGGAAAAATACCTTGAGGTTTGGTTCCTGACGGGCAATTGTTATGGCTTTATCGTATTGCTCTAGTGAAAATGTGGGGCCAAAAAGATCAGCAAGTTTTACTCGAGGCAGTAAATGGGCAGCGACATGGAAATCGTCATAAGCAGCGCCCTGAATAGTTAGCTCTTTCAGCGTTATGTTGCGAGGATCAAGAGATATTGGTTCTGTTGGTCTGTCTTTAATAATCAAGGTTCCATGAGGACGTAAAACTCGGAAAATATTATCAAATTTCGCCTGCGCAGAATGTGTGACAATAATCCAATTCAGTGAATTGTCCTCTCTGTCAGCAAGAGTGTCGGCCAGTTGAAAACTACTAAACCCGTTAACGCGCATGAGCCTTTCTGTAATGACTGCAATTCTTCCTCTGCCATAAATCACACCAGCAGCTTTTTTATTCTCGAGCCATTTTTGTGGAGCAAGACAAGCTGCTACTGGCTCGAGAAGAGCAGCTTTTTTAGCAGACATGTCAAGAGGTAGGCAAATAAGGTTGCTTTCAGGTACGGTGACATACTCAGCAAAGGAACCATTGCTTTCAAAGCCCATGAAGCCAGCTTCAAGTCGCGGATCACAGGCTACCAAATCATTGAGTTGCACGTTTTCACAGCCTGGACCAAGTTTTACTACCCTGCCTGAAAACTCATGTCCCAAGATGAGGGGAGTTTTGACAGGTAGTTTTCCTTCGGCGACATAGATGTCAGTACGGCACAGACCAGTGACCAAGACCTGGATCATCGCTTCTCTAGGTCCAGGTGTTGGTTTTTCATACTGTCTCACTTTGAGACAGTCATTTTCTAGGGTCAATGCCAACATGCACTTAGGATACGACAAGTAGCCAGGTTTTGCAGTTCAAGTGTTCTGATTAATACAATGTGTCTCATTTGATACACACTCATTCCACCTCAGAAAGACCACTTTTCTATGTGATGCCCATTATTACAGGGAACAATGTTTTTGGTACGTCGATTGCTAATAGAAAGCTGGCGCAAGTCATATATTGTGAATTTTTTAACAATAATTAAATGATAGGAGCGGTAACTATGAGAATGACTACTATTTTGGTCGCAGCTTTGATGCTTACGAGCTGTGTGGGCAACCTTTTTGCTCTAACGAAAGAAGAGCTGCAAGGTTTGGCATTCCAAGCTATCCACTCGGGTGATAGCGAAATCCGAGATGCCCACGAGTTGTTGGTCAACAAGAAGGTGTTGGTCGAGCGACCGGAAAAACAATGGGAACTGGCTGCAGAATATCACCCAGAGAGCCATCCTGAGATTGCTAAAGCAATTGTTGTGTTGCAGCAATCACAAATTCTCAATGTTCGTCCACTGAACTGGGAAGGTTCTGACAACGCTGTAGAAATCCTTGTTGATAAAGAAGAGATTTTCCCTCGTGCCCTCGAGATGATTGAACGTGCTGAGCGCACAATCCGTTTCAACATCTTCCTCTGGGGTGGCGAAATTGGAACCAAGATGGTTGAAGCTTTCAAAAGAGCCAAAGATCGTGGTGTATCCATCCAGATTATCACCATGCCTGACTCCGAAGGCTCTAACATGTTGAAACACATCCAGAAGATTTCTAACAAGCTTGCTGGTGACGAACCCCTCAAACCTTATCAGCCCATCAAACATCTTGCTGTTGAGGCTGGATTGTCCATTGCTTATTACCCAGTAAAGAAACTCAACGGCAAAGCTTTCGTCAAAGCTGACCACAACAAAATGCTCTCCATCGATGGCCAGGAAGCCATGATCGGTGGAATGAACTTCGCAGACGCCGTATCCAACAACCATGACTTGATGGTTTGGATTAAAGGTCCTGCCGTCACTGAACTCGTTCGCATTTTTCACGACAACTGGAGAATCTGTAGTGGCAAGAACCTTTATGAACAAGAAGCTATGCCTCTGTGGGATCAGATTGATGACGTTCTCGACGCAGCAACGGCAAAACGTTGTCGCGATTTGGCTCATGTGACAGTGGCTTATTCAAATGCATGTGTCAATGCTACACGCTCAATGGTTGCTGATTTGTTCGACAATGCTAAGAAAAAAATTCGCGTTATGATGTTCACCTTTACTGATGATGACACAGTTGAGAAGCTAATTGCTGCTCACAAACGTGGTGTTGACGTAAAAGTCATTCTTGATCCTAATGTTCATGCATTTGGTCTTCGTTTGATGGGTGCTCCAAATATCTCTACAGTGCGACAGCTGAAAAAAGCTGGTATTGAAGTCCGTGCTTATCAGACTCGCCCAGGTGCTCAAATGCACATCAAATCCTGTATGATTGATGACGTTCATTGCTGTTTCGGTTCAACGAATTTCACCAAAGCAGGTTTCGATTCAAACAACGAAACTTTTGTAAAAGTCACTTCCAAAGACGTTGCTGAAGATTTCACAGCACTCTTTGAGCTTGATTGGGAAGAAGAGACTTACGTTCTCAAATCTGATGGTTTGGGTAAATGGATGCTCTCTGGCTTGTCAGAGCTCTTTGACAACGGTTTCTAGGAGTAAGCCATGCGACTCATTAAAATTACTTGTATATTCCTCATAGTCTTTGTCGCTGCGTCAGCGTTACAGGCCTATGAGATAGATGAAAAACAATGGCGCAAGGACGCTAGGAATCTCGTACGGATGAATACTCTGTCCGTAAAGATGAGAGCTAACTTCCGTAATTTTGCTAAAGATTTCAATAGTGCAGAGACGATTAATGGCGAACAGCATGCCCTTGCCGACCAGACAGTTCAAGCATATGCAAAGATTCGTCATCATCTTGGTAAGATTGAAGAACGATGGCGCGATGCCATTCCCTCAAGATTGTCCATGAAAGATTCGTTGGATGACAGAATCCGTGGCGGCGCACTTACTTTGGCCGCTGCAACAGTAATGCTCGATAACGCAGCATGTATGGTCGAATCTTTCAAGGGAACGATATGGGAAAAACGGCTCAATCAGGGGGCTGCCGATCGTTCCAAGTGGCATGTTGATGGATTGTTCAGAGACGTTGTTCGCTCTCTCGGCTCTTGGGCCGATAAGAGGGCCTTGATGGCGAAGGTCAACTATCTCAATGATAGTTACCTCGAGCTAGAGGCAGTTGCTAGTCGTGAAGAGCTGGTAATCTCGGCACTCGATATGATCATTGCTTCAACTACAGTCGAGAAGATTGAAAACCAATCTTTTGTTGGCAAAATTGGCAATGAAGTCTCTGCCAAGATTTCTAACTTTGGTTCTGCTACGAATGAGGGCCTTGGTTGGTTGTTGGGTAAAATTTCAAAGGCCTTTGGTAATGCCGCTGGTTCAATTCACGTTGGTAAAGCCACAGTCAGCGGCGAAGTTCGCGACAAGGTTCACCAAGAGATGATGGAGCTCCTCAAACCTGGTGACATCCTACTCGATAAAACTCGCTTTGCTCTTACCGACAAGTTCATTCCTGGCCATTTTGGTCACGTGGCAATGTGGCTTGGCACAGGTGTTGAAATGGAAGACATGGGGATCTTCAATTCCTCGAAAAACAGACAGTCATGGCAAAGAGCAGAAGAGTATGAAGAGAAGCTGAGGACTGGTCATTCAGTACTCGAAGCATTGCGCCCTGGTGTTCAAGTCAACACTCTCGAGCACTTTCTCAATGTTGACGTCGTTGCGGTCTTGAGATGGAAGAAAGCCACACGCGAAGACATCGCTCCTGTCTTGTGCCGTGGTTTGTATCATCTTGGTCAAGAATATGACTTCAACTTTGATGTTAACTCTTCAAACACCATTGTTTGCTCTGAACTCGTATATCAGGCTTTCCCACAATCCATAAATTGGCCTACTGCCAAGACTATGGGACGAGCTACCATTTCTCCTGATAACGTAGCAAACCTTGCAGGTCCAAGCGATGAGCTTCCTTTTGAGGTGATTTATTACCACGACAGTGGCAAATCGTATTTTGGCGAAGAAGCAACGAAAGTTTATCTCGAAGTTTTGGCTGCCGAACACCAATCTTAGAGCATTAATAAAAAAGCCCTGGCGACTGAGCCAGGGCTTTTTTATTTCTGTTGAATAAGACTAGTTGTCTTGTAATGAAAGGGCTCTAGCTAGTGCCATTGGCTCTATTGATCTGTGAACCAATAAGATTTGGCCCAGTAGACCACCTTCATTCTTCTGCTGCTGTAGAGCTTTGATCAAAGCAGGCCTGTCGAGGCCGAATTCCTTTTGCAAGATGTCTCCTAATGGAGGTCTTGCCCCTGGACGGATGATCTGTACTGCCTTGGAGAGGTTTGGGAATACTATCAGGCTTGGTCCTAGGTTTTGTCCATCTAGTGCCATTTTTACCATTCTCGATGTGGTACAGACACCGAAGGGTCGTTTCTCTGCTGCAAGGCGTAAAGCCCAACGTTTGATCACCAATAAAGCTTGTGGTGGAATGGTCTCAAAGGCGTCCAACTCGAGTACAACAGGACCTGGTCCTGCGAAGGCTTCAGCGAAAGCAGCTGATAATCCTACTCCGTCTCGCGTGTCATCTTTCGTCTCTGGTGCGATGACATGTATGCCTTCAATGATGGTGACCAAAAAAGAACCATAAGAACGCTCGTATTTTTCTCTTCTCATCTCTGTCGTCCCTTCCCCGCGATGGGACTTGCAACCCGTTTATTGAATTTTGCAAGAATACTAATGAATGCTCACAGCTTGTCAAGTGGCTGAGAAAATTTCGCTATAAGAGTGTGTTTTAGGTATGATAGGGAAGTGCTCAAGTCAAGAAGACATACATATAATAAGGGGGCAGCAGCCTACGAAGGTGGCCTCTTTTTAGTCTTTGTATTGGTAACTTCCCTCATCTGGTATGGCTACAGTCATTCAGAGTCATTACTTGTCGCTAAAAAGCCCCATCGTATGTGCGCTCTAACTCTTGCAAACAATGTTCTTTCATATCTCAATCCAATTCATCATTCACTGCTTTTGTCCAATGGTGAAAGTACCCAACACAAAATATTGAGCCGAGGTCAGTGGAAAAAGGATAGAGCTCCACTTTTTCAGGGAGCCTTACCTCAGCGAATGGTCGGAGTGTTATCTCCTTGGGTGAAAAGGAATGCTGTTTCACTAAATGTATCCGTAAGCAAAGCACAAATAGGAGAAGGTGCTATGTTGAGGGTCGTGGCTACTGTGAGTTGGCAAGAAGGTAAAGATGAGGTCAAGGTATTGAGTCTGCCTCGTTGTTATGGGGTGGCGCCGTGAGGTTTTTCTTTGTCATAACAGCTTTACTCGTCATGGGGCTCATTTTGATACTGCTTCCCAGGGACCAGCTAAAAGTCGTGAATGGACATGAAAGCCAAAGTCTCTGTCGTTTGGCTGCAGAGAGTGCATTATCTGAGGCGAGAACTATCTTTCCTTCTGTTTGTAGAGGTCAATTGACCACGGGAACAGAAACCTTCTTTTCTGGTCTCTTGCCTCCCTTTGCCAAGGAGGCTCAGAGCCAGTATGAGGTTCCCATCGATACGACAGTCAAGCTGTTCAAAAACTATGGTCTTTCCGTCGAAAACTGCGTAAAAATCGAGCGTCTCGATGGTGGCGAGTTTAATGGGCGTGCTCAAGGTCTTCTGTCTTTTAAAGTCGCTGTTGCACATGATGGTGTTCGTCTAACCAGAATTGAATATCTGAGATTTTTTGCATCTTTTGAGTGGGTAGAAAATGGGCAAAAACAGTGGTCAGTTCAGTTGCGTGAAGGCCCTGCTGGTATCTCAGATAATTGGAGTGGAAATCAAAGTTCTAGTCTCAATGCCGTGAGCGGAGCAGCTTATCTTCAGCGGACTTTGCGTTGTGATCTGGCTAGATTGGATGTTGACGAAGGTATTCCAATGTCACCGCGCACTCCTCATCGAAAGATTAAATATGAAGCTGAAAAGGGGCTTTTGACACTGACTCTGTCTATTCCAAACAAAGATGGTCGGTTTAAATCTCAGCCCGTTGTATACAGCTTTGAGCCCTATACACTTCCATCTGGAAAAGCCGTGAAAGCAGTCTATAGAAAAGAAGGGGATGGGGCAAAACGATTGCTGCAGGGTGTATTGGTTTCTAACGAAAAAGTCACCAAGTTAGCTGCCCGAAAACGGATGCGGCGCGTTGACTATCTTGTTATAGACTATGAAGCGCTGGGACCCAATAATGATACCCCACTATCTTCCACTTTGTTCATTGCTTTGCGAAACTGTCCGTGGAAAGACTACTTGAAGTCATATTCACTTTAAACCCTAGCTTTTAACCATTTTTTAACATCTAGTTCATCACGTATTCCCATACGAGTAAGGGCAAAGTCATAACGAACTGGATCTTGCGGACAGAACTTTCTAAAGGCTTTTGTGATTTCGACTGCTGTGCGCAAGTCACCGCCTTTTCTTTTGGTCAGTCCCAATGCAAGACTAATCTGATGCATATGGGTGTCCAGGGGAATTACAAGTTTCGCAGGATCTAGAGTTTTCCAGCAGCCAGGATCAACATCGTCCTCTCTTACCATCCAACGCAAGAAGAGGTTGAGCCGTTTGCAAGCGCTGCCTTTGTCAGGATTAGGCAAAAGCGAGTTTTTTACGAGTTCGCCACGAAGTTCTTTGGTAAATGCTGACAAGGCTGGCATGAAAGTGTCGTCATTAGCCGAACTGTATTTCTTGAAACAGCATTCAAGACTGCCATGTTTTTTTATAGCCTTTTTTATGTTGATGAGGAATGAAGCCATCTCTTCACCTGTGGTGAAGCGGTGCTTGAAACTGTGGAAGAGCTTCTTGAGTTTAGCAGGAGGTGTTTTGGCCAGAAAACTTGCTGGTCCTTCGCCAAGTTTTTCGAGAACTTTCCTTACAGAAGAGAGTATTTGTGCCACACGTCCATAAGCCAAAGAAGCAGCAATGAGTGCAACGACTTCTCGGTCATCACAATATTCGTAGTGGTAAAGGAATTCTAAAGGATCTGGATGAACCAGCTCCCTTTTGTTGTATCTCTGGTAAAGCTCTTCTAACTCTTTATACGTAATTGCTTTGGCCATTTGTACCTCATTGAATGGGAAGAGGAAACCCGCCGCTGCCAAAGCAGCAGCGGGTCATAAAACTAACTCTTGAGGGCTTTGCGTAGCTCGTCACTGAGGATTGAAACGTGTTTCATTTCCTCTTTGATTATCTCTTCGACTCGTTCCCTACCTGCTTTGTCAGGTGTGGCGTCGCGTAGACCAAGATAAAAGACGATGGAGTCTTTCTCGAGGCCAATAGCGATGCGTAACACTTCTTCCAAAGACTCGTCACCTGTAAGGCGTTCAGCGGCTTCTACACGAGTATCAAAGACGTGCCTGTCGGCGAAGGCCTGTAGATATCGTGCACCCTCTTCATCAGGGTCAAAAACCTGCTCGAGTTTTTCAGAGCTTGCCAATGCTTTTTGCATATCCTTGAAGATGTCTTCATGTTTCTTTTCCCAAGAAGCCAACTCCTCGAGAAGCTTCTTCGCTGGTCCATCAAAACTAGCTGCTGCTTTTACGTAAAAAGCGGCACCATTTCGTTCGATTTGTTCAGCCATTTCAAAGATTTCATTGGCATTAAAGTCGAAGCGAGCCATCATTACTCCCCAGTCAGCGCCGAAGGCGGATAAGTGAATACACGAGTGCCAAGTACCTTGTCCAACATCAACAAGGCTGGTTTTGAATCTCCAGCAAGTTCGAATTTGGAGCGGATCTCATCTGCTGTAGTTTCTTCTTCCACCTGTTCGGCGATGTACCACTGGAGGAAGTTTTGGCTAGCGTAATCTTTCTCTTCAACAGCCAAAGTCATGAGATCATTAATTAAACTTGTTATGTGTCTTTCATGTTTAAGCGTAGCCTCAAAGACGTTTAGCGGTGAGGACCATTCTGTGTCTGGTTTCGCTATGGCTTTGATTTCTACTTTACCACCACGTTCATAGACGTGATTGAAAAACTTCATCGCATGAGAGAGTTCCTCTTGCGCTTGATTTTTCATCCAGTGTTCACAACCACCAAGGCCCTTTTCAGCGAACCAAGCTGCCATTGCCAGATAGAGGTAGCCAGAGAATATCTCAGCATTTATCTGTTCATTGATAGCGTCGTTCATTTTGTCGCTGAACATTGGATTATCCTTTCCACAGACCGTGGATATTGCAATGCTCGCGAGCTGATAACTCTTCTGCCTCGATACAGAAAGTGGCTTCAGGTTTGTCACCTGGTTTCAAAAAGGCCTTATAGGAACGTCCATCGGCAATGAGTTCTACCCACTCGATGAAGTGTTTCTCTTCCATTGGGTGGAGAGTCGTTCCTACAGTCACTTTATAACCATGGTCAGTCTTTTCGATGACTGGTACATGTTTTTCCGTTGTTTTGTCGGCAGTTTTCTCTTCTAGCTGTTTCATGTTTTCGCCACAGCAGACAAGAGCTCCTGCGCCACCGACGAGCATTTCTACAATATTTCCACATTTATCACATTTGTAAACTTCGAGACGTTTAGGCATGGTTTCTAAAAATCCCCTTTCGTATCGTTAGATGTAGCGTTTCAACGCTGACAGTGCTTCTTGATAGTTAGGCTCGTCACCGATTTCGGGCACGAGTTCCGTATACCGAATGGTTCCTTCGCCATCTACTACGAAGACAGCTCGGGCAAGCAGTCGCAGCTCTTTGATTAGGACCCCCCAGTTTTCGCCAAATGTGACATTGTGGTGATCCGACAAAGTTGTGACTCCGTCGATGCCAGCTGCTCCGCACCAGCGTTTTTGAGCAAAAGGCAAATCAACACTTATTGTGAGAACTTGCACTTTTTCGCTGAGTTCAGCAGCCTCTTTGTTGAAGCGTCGCACTTCAGTATCACAGACAGGTGTGTCCAAAGAGGGGACTGTCAAAACTACAGTCGCTTTGTTTTCGAATACCTTGTCTGTTACTGGCTTAAGGTCATTATCCAGAACTGTGAATTCAGGTGCTTTAGCACCCACTGCGAGTTCATTACCTACGAGTGTGAAGGGATTGCCGTGCAATGTGACAGCGTCTTTTCTCTCGTTCATGGTACACCCCAAATACTAGGTCGTCTGTTTCCAGCAACCTGCCTCTAGGTTTCGTTACCCCCGCGGTGGGTTTCGAAGCCCTTTTAATTCTCTGTTAACACGAGGTCGTCGTATTCAACCTCAAATCGCAACTTGTGTTTTGCTTCTTCTTGCGCCAAAGTGAGGAAAGTCTGCTTAACATTCTCGTCATCTGTCTTGGCTGCCAAGTCAGAATAGAGTTTGAAAGAAGCTTTTTCTCTCTTCATGGCTATGACGAGTGCTTTCTGGTAATCCAGTTCACCATCGTCAGGAGAGACCTCGACAAGATAGTCACCTATCTTCAGATCCTGAACCTTGTCCGCAATAGAGACCAACAGTTCGCCTTTTTTTATTGCCTCGAGTTTTGCTTTGTGGCCTTTTTCTTCACGGGCAAAGTCCTCAAATACAGCTTTCATCCAAGGTCTTTCCATTTTGTCGGAGAGATCTTTATAGAAATCTGCAGCTTCCTGCTCTCTATCGATTGCGTAATTCAGGATATCGTCTACGGTCTTGAATTCAGTCATAGTTCTTCCTTTTACCAATTCTCAGCAAGAAGTTCGAAGTAGGCTTTGGGATGTGCACATGCTGGGCAAGCAGCTGGAGCTTCTTCACCGTCGTGGAGG
>CAZXTJ010000042.1:0-23237 GCA_964643655.1 uncultured bacterium | reverse complement strand
AGAGCAGGGCTTGCCTGATAGTCGTTTGACCTTTGTCGCTAGTGAATGCACCAATGCCTGCAGCAATGCCAGCTCTTGCCAGGGCATTAACCTTTTCACGATGAACGACATTACGTGAGGCTACACTTTCTCCTTGCATATATTGGAGAAAGGCCAAAACAAAGACAGAAGTAAGGACCGTGAGAGCCAGAACCAAATAAAGGAAAAAACCATCGCGTACCCAGGGGCGGGCCCCTGGGTAGCGTGGATGAGCTCTTCTATACCTTGAACTATGGAAGTTCACTGTCTCCTTTAATAATGCGCTGCAGGATAACCATGTCTACCGCGACCACCGCCGCCACCGCCACCTCTTGGAGGAGGAGGACCTTCGCCGCCACCTGCGTTCATTGGCTCAATGCTCTCTACCCATACTTTGCCAAGGCCATTACCAGTTCGCTTGGAATACCATTTGATTCTGTGCCATTTACCTGTAACACGTACTTGCCGCCCGCGGTGCTCCAATAACTGGCTTACACCATCTTCATTCTCAACGCTCCATTTAACGGGCCCGCCGCCTTCGTGGTTTGTCAAAGTGTCAGCGTGGCTTACGTAACAAACGCGCGAGAAGTTTTCGTCAACAAAGGGTTTCTTTTGGGGAGCAGCATGGACTGTGCAATAACGTGTCCCTTCGTGAATGTAGTAATTACCTTTGACCATACAGGCGTAATCACGATAGGCGTGAAGGGGGTAACCTCCAGCCACTTTGTATTCTTGTCCATTTCCATTGAACCTGATCACAGTCCATGAAGACGAATTGTGATTGGCACAACGAACGATCACATGGCGAGTGAAGTTGTCATGATCATCTGCCACCTGCTCATTGGCTGCATCGTCAGCAAAGGAACAAGGTGCAATCAGCATGACTGCGATTAACAAAACTAAGTAACTGCTCCGACCCATTTCTTGTTCTCCTTTCCCCAAACCTTCCGTACGAATTCAACTAATACACAGAATGTGCCAAATGCTCTTTGCCTCCTTATTAGTCTTTTTATCTATGTTTGAGGCATTTTTGATTCCGTTGACCAATTTATTGAGACGGTTACTTATGGGACACTCTGTATAGAAACTACCCATGTTTTTTAGCCTTCTTTTCTGCCTCGATGACGAGGCAAGCTCGTTTAATCCACTCATCGAGTTGGTTTTTTGCTTTGTCATCCTTTTTGCTATGACGAACACGTAGCTCGAGCAATTCTTTGTATGAACCAACTCCTTCAGGAGATTTGCCACGGGCTCTCAACCAGCGACGGAGAGCAGACCATTTGACAGTGAAAGCAAAATCTTTTCTTTTGCCTATGGCAAGGAGGTGTCCAGACAAGTCACCAGCCAACTGACTCTTGGCTGGCCACTTTTTCGAGCTATCCAATACTCGCCGCACCCTTGGTCCGCTGCTAGCAGATGACAGCGTTCCATTCTGATGTTTTGGTGATGAAAATAAATACCAGCCAAGAGCAACCAGAAGCGTCACGAAGACAGCTAATGGTCCCCATATATTGACTGCAGGAGAAGTTTGCGGAGCAGCAGTGGCAATTCTCTTTTTCTTCTTGGGAATGGTTGGGCGCGGGTGTGCAGTTGCGGCAGTTATTGCTGCTTGTTCTCTCAGGTACAGCTTTACTTCCAGTTTTTTAGCAAGTTTTCGTAGTTCGTCACCGAGAGCTGCTGCTGACTGGCACCTCTCTTCTGCTACAAAAGAGAGATTACGCATTATCAGTTGGGCCAACTCAGTAGGGACACCAGCTACTTTGAGGGATTCCTTGGCTTCTGCTGTTCCATCACCAAAACGCATGTATAGGGGGCGGAACTTTTGAGGAAGGCCAACAGGCCGTGCCTCCACTCCTGTCAAAATTCGAAAGAGTAGAGCAGATACGAGATATACATCTGTAGCCTCATTACAAGCTTCGTTGAGCAGCTCCTCAGGTGAGTTGGCCACATCAGCCAGTGAAGGGACTCCTCTTGCCGACAAGCCTTTACGAATGCGAATATCCTTCAGAACGGAACACTCTCCGAAGAAGGGCAGTTTGTCTTCAGAATAGATAAAGATCGAACGATCGGAGATACCTCGATGAATGATCCCTTCTTTGTGGATGTGAGCCAAACCATCAACAAGTACCTCACCCAAGCGAACAGTGTCGGAAGGGGACATATTGTCACCCTCTCCCTTGAGAAAGTCAGCCAAAGGCATATTTGGGTGAAGCGAAGTCGTGTAAAAAAGTTTGCCCTCTTCACTGCCTGCGTCCAAGACTGTCACAACACTTGGGTGATCAATACGCGACAGTAGCTTGACTTCGTGGAGGAAACGTTCACCTAGTTTTACACCGCTCTTACCAGCCAGTGTGAGAAGGCGGAGTTCCACTTGTCTGTCAAAGAGGGGTTGAAAAGCTTCGTAGACCTCAATGAAGTCACCTTCACGACGAAGAAACTTCCTTAGCTCGTATTTCCCAAATTTGGACAATTCTGTCATTAGATCCCCTCAGATACATCCTAGCGAGAAGAAGCCTATACAATCTAGATCGGCGCAAAATGCAATATTGCAAAAAGCAGGAAAGGTTGCTCTTTGCAAATGTAAACAAACCATACTCATTTAGTCGGAATAGCGATTAATACTGCGTTTTATTAAATTTAATAATGGCGTGCTTTTTGTTTCTCTGCTGTCAAAAGAACAACGATGAGCGGAGGAAAAAATGAGGATTGCTAGCCTGTATCTCACCCTTTTGATCCTTTCTTGTGGAATGCTCCAAGCACAAAATCTTGACTACCTAGCCAATTGTTCACCTGAAGAAGCAGCCAAGTTGGAGAGTGAACCTATCATAGAAAAAGAGACTGTGATCGAACGGCACATCGTTGAGCTCAAACCCATGGCTACAGCAACAAACTTGCCTCGGGTGACAAATTATCGTTCACAAACAAGGGATAGGACTCGCTACCTACCGACAGAGCAGCAAAAGGCAAAACTAACTCGTTGGTTACGAAAGTATGGTTTCAGGTCAGTCCACGCAAACAGGAGAGGAATGAGTAGTCTCCACAAGGCCGTTGAAGACGGAAACAGAGAGATAGTATCCCTCATTTTACATGCAGGTGTATCAGTAAACATTCGCAATAACAGAGGTGAAACACCGCTCCATGAAGCAGCTCGACGGGGACAAAGCTCTATGGTTAATCACCTCATTCAAGAAAGCGGACTAGATGTCGATTTGCGAGACAAAAAGGATGAAACGGCCCTTCACAAAGCCTCTGAGAGAGGACATGTAGACATCGTGGCAATCCTGCTCGACCAGAGTCCTGACCTCAACGCCCGGAACAAGCAGGGGCAGACACCACTCTATTTGGCAGCTAGTAGCGGTTATCGCACGATAGTCGAATACCTCGTAGACAATGGTGCTGATGTGAACGTGCGAGATCGTAAGGGTATCAACGCTATCAGCAAAGCTGCAAACAAAGGCCACAGTTTCATTGCCAGTATGTTGTTGCGCTAAGGAAGCTCTTCATCGCCAACAAAACGCAAGACTGTCTTGCATTTGATACCTCCACAATCGTTGTCATTGACGAGGAGGTATCCCTTGGGTACGCGACTAATACCCTCAAAGTTGAGTGAGTAGCTGTTGTCGTTACCATACTTCAGGAAGCTGTCTCTTTTGCCAGGAGTGTAGCTAAATCGTTTCAAGATCTGACCACGACTACTTCGACCACTCAACAGTTCATCCTTGGATAGTTTCATTAGGACTGTTTTTGGTGAGCTTCTGCCTCTCAGACCTTCCCAAAAGGCCAAAAGAGCAATGAGCTGCTTGTCCGCTGAAGATGCAAGATCAGTGAAGCGGTAAGAGCGCCAACGACTAGGCAGATTGAGGAACAGTTCTCTCATTTTCACTCTTACAATATTTTCTGTGGAGATGTAATTCAGTAGCCAAACAGGTTTACGCCGCGAGTACTGTGATTCAGGTAGGGCAATCACCACTGGGTTATCTTTGTGGACAGAGAGAGAGATTGATTCGATAGTCAAATTTGTTAGTTTGGTAGATGTAGTAGCACTGATCTTGTCTACACTTTCTATCTCAACACGAGGAAGACGCGAATAGTGTACATTGGCGAAAATCCCTCTACCTGATTTGTCCCACTCAAATGCATAAGCGATATGGAGAGCGGACTGATACTGGTGAAAGGCAAGCGCCTCAAAACCGTTGCCACCGTAAAGATGGTTTGCGTCTTCACAGTCCAGTCTGATTTTGTGCCAATGAACGGATAGTGGCGAAAGCCTGCCTTTGGCGGCTTGTATGAGCTTTACGCTATCCACCTTGTTGGCCACATAAAGAAATGGTCGTCTTTCTGCGAGCAAGATTATGCGACTGTCAAAATACTCAATGGAGGAGATCCCATTGGGTAGATTCCTCAACTCCACTCCGCTGTCCTTGGCAGGTAATCCAGCCTGGAGAGAGGAGGAGCAAAGCACTATCAAAAAGAGGAAAATCAGCTTATCCATGCTCCCATTATAAGGCAAAGAAAAAGCGCTGGGTTTTGAACCCAGCGCTATCGATGAAAAGGGAAAGATAAAAGCGCTATGCAAGTAACGGAGAAAAGAAGCGTAATCGTCTATTAACGAACCAAGAGCTGTGCCAAAGTGGAATAGGCTTAAATAAAGGATTCTCATTTTGAGCGATGGATCCATTTTGGGAAACTGTTACTATTATGAGACATTATGGGTGAAAAAAAGCGAGAGCTCCTCGAGCACTTGAGGCAGAAGTTGCAGGATACTGTGACACAGGCCAAAGCATATGAGACCGTCCTCAAAGGAAACGGTCAAGCACTTGTCGCTATAAATGCAATTCGGCAAAACGTTGAAGAGACATTGTGCGAGCTAGAGGATCTATTGGATGACGAAGTCACAGAGAAAGAATGTCCCCTCACTAAAAGAGAACTGCAGATTTTACGGCTCGTAGCCCAAGGCTTGCTTAACAAACAGATTGCCTATGAATTGGGAATAAGTGACAGAACAGTTCAGTTTCACTTGAAGTCGATTTTTAACAAGTTTGCTGTTTCGTCACGAACGGAAGCCGTCGTCCACTCAATTGAAAACAAGTGGTTGGACCTGTAGGAAACCACAGGTATTACCTGTGGTAATTGCCGGTGTATTCATCAAGCTCTTCTGCCACAATCACATTAGAAAGTGAAGGAGGCAATTATGAATGAAAAGCTGAAAAAAGCTTTGGGTCCCTTGGTTGGCCTTTATGAAGACGCAAGTGTGCAGACAATCCTTGTTGATGCTCCCAATCAGATTTACGTGGAAAAAGAAAGTGGCATGGAAGATACGGAGCTTTCATTTGCCAATGGTGAGGAACTGCAAGATTGCATTGAAAAAATATTTGCCACAGTGGGAAGACCTGCAAGTTCGCTCGGTCCTTATGCTGACATTCGCCTTTCAGATGGTACGAATGTGAAAGCAATGTTTCCTCCTGCAACATTGGCCAATCCTGCGCTAGTCATTGCTAAAGTCGTTGATGACAAACCAAGTTGGAAAGACCTTCTTTCCTGGCAATGTCTTGATGTGAATGGATTGGAGATAATCGACAAACTATTGGTAGGCAATGTGCCAATCGTCGTTGCTGGCAACTATGGAAGTGGTAAGACCACTTTGACGAGCCTCATCGTCGACAGAATTCCTCAGAGTAAAAGAGTGGTAGTTGCAGAACAGAACGCAGAAGTGAGATTGGAACGCGAACGAGTTCTTCGCCTCGAGACGACACCTGAGTTACCAATGGAAGAGTTGCTCAAGTCTGCCGTCAGGCTTCGTCCCGAATGGTTGGTCGTAAATGAACTAGTAGGTAGTGAGACCAAAACTGCCCTAGAGCTAATGCGTACTGGTTGCCCAATCCTGGCCACAGTAAATGCAGGTGACGTGTTGGATGCATTGGCTCGAATTGAACAAATGACACTCTCTTCTTTGGTTTCTCTTACAATGGCTGACGTTCGCTCTATCATCTCTTCAGCCGTCAGTTATGTGGTCTACATTGAACGTTTGTCTTCTGGCGCTCGCAAAATATTGGAGATTAGCGAAATTACAGGACTGGAAAAGGAGCGATATAAAGTCAGGCCACTTTATAGATATTCAATGGACGATGATAAGTTCATCATCACAGACAAGGGGAAAACTCTACTAGCAGCTGCTTCAAAGTAGTTTTTTCTTTTCCCTGATGAATTGAACGGTACAGTCACTCATTTCTGCAATTCTATCAGCAAGGCCTTCAATGTCCCTACTGCCTAGCAGGCCTGTGCGTTCTTCTTCATCAGCACTCGACTGACTGTAAGCAAGCGTGCGTTCACCACAGCTGTCGACGAAATAAATCTCTTCGAACCTGGTGCCCCAATGACAATACCAGTGGTGGTGTACGTCTTTGATTTCGGCCAGATTGCGCCACCGCTGGTCTGTCAAAATCGAATAGCCAGCCAATTTCAATTCTCTTTTGATGACTACATTCTTGGGATCGATAGTGTATCTCCAAGTAAAGAGGTCAGTGCCAAGTGAGGTCTGCGACGCGATGCTTGCGACGAGTGCTATACAAAGTAGGTAGCTGGTGACGACAAGCCCGACCTTGCCAGCAAAAGCCGCAAAGAAGAGGGCAAGGATAAATCCAATAGCACCTAAATAAAGCAAAGGTTCGCGAAGTCTAATAGGTGCAGAGCATGAAATTGGAATATTAGGCGGAACAGAGACACGAGGTAGATCGGCAGTTCTGCCGTCGCAGCCTTGGACGGGGCAACCTTTGGTCTCTTCCCAACATTTCTTGTGGACGACTCTATGGCAACGTTGGCACTGCAGCAAAGCGCTAAACAGGAGCTGTTTGCAAGCGGGGCAGGTCTCTGGAGTAAAAACGCGTTTAGTCTTCTTTCCGATCTTGTCCTTGTCCTGAGCAATCATGTTGGGGGACGAATTCCCGTGAGATGTTACTCCTATGGACCTTCTGTCCTCATTAAATATACGTACAGAGCTATCAGTCGCTTCGGCAATTGCTTCAGCCACAGAACAAAGATCTGACCAGGGTAAACGTTGCCAAGGATAAGCTAAACGCCTGTCATAAAGTCTTTCTTTTCTGCCATCAGCATAAACGAGATGTAGTTGCTCATTACGAAAGTCGCCCTTTCGCAAGTGTCCGACAATTACCTCTTTTACTTCACCTTCCTTTAGCCAATCTGGCTTACACCACCAGGCTATCTTGCCCAACATTGTGTATTGGCGGGAAACGTCACTGCTCTCAGGAAAGGCAGTGATATAGGTTGGGAAAAAGAAGTGAACGAGCTCACCGATAAAAAAAGCAAAGGAACCGAAAAGACAGGCCCAGAAAATGCTCGACCAAAAAACGAGATATCCCTCTGTGAAATAAAATCCCAAAAGGCTCACCATAAGAGCCAATGCTGCAGATTTGTAGGCAAAAGTCTTAACGTCCAAAGTGAGACAAAGCTCCCTACAGCCCTTCGTCGACTGACCTGGCACAAAAGTCTCGGCTCGACGACAACTGCAGCCATAAATTGAACAGCCACCAGCATACTGCCAGCAATCAGCATGATGAAGGGTCCCGCAATCCCGGCAAATCACTGTAGGGCGTTCGCCGAAGTTCTCACCGCATATGGGGCATTTGCTATCTCGTGGAAGTGTCTCCATAAGCGTCTATCCTACGCTGACCAGACAAAACGAGCAAGTATAGTATGATCTTTGTCATATAAGGACATCCACCCCAATAGTCAGCTTAAAAACTAAGGCGATAATCCATAACGTCCTCAATAGGCCCATTGATAGAGCAGTATGGACTTGGCACCTCTCTGGCATGGTAGTGACCAATCTGGGGAGGATCTAGGTAATGTTGAATATAGTAAAAAGATTACTGAATAAGTGTGTGGCCATCGATCTTGGTACGGCTACTACACTCATCTCCCTACCAGGTGCTGGCATAGTTCTTCGCGAGCCCTCATACGTAGTATTAGATGAAGAGAGCGGAGAAATCATAGAGTTCGGCAAAAGAGCCAAGCCTTTGTTGGGTAGAACACCACCAGGATTACAAGTCATCAGACCAATTCGCGATGGAATGGTGCAAAACGTTGACGTGACATGGTGGATGTTGAACCACTACCTGAAACGACTAGGTTTGAAAGCAAGCAAGGTAAGGGATGCTGTCGTTGGTATGGCATCGGGTTCTTCATTGATTGAAAGAGCTGCCCTTACCGAAACTCTTGGTTTCTGTGGATTTGAGAATGTCTATTATGTGGAAGAGCCGCTGGCCGCAGCTATTGGCGCTGGTTTACCCGTTGAAGCACCACAAGGCACCGCTATTGTTGACATCGGTGGTGGTACTACGGACATTTCAATTATATCTTTGGGTGGGACAGTATTCTCCCATTCAATCCGCGTAGCTGGTGATGCCATGGATGAGGCAATCATGGAATACCTGAAGGAGCACAGAAGGTTTCAGATAGGCTACTCGACGGCAGAAACACTCAAGATTGCTGCAGGTGCTGCTCCTGTTGTTGGCGGGCCAGAGACGATGGGGAATTTCAGAATGTTCGTTGGCGGTCGTTCATTAGAGAGCGGTCTACCAAAAGGCATGGAGATCTCTAGTGCTGAGTTGCAAACAGCCCTTGCCGGAGCAGTGGAGCAAATAGCCGAAGGAGTCATTGCTGCTTTGGCACAAGTATCACCAGAACTATCAGGTGATGTGAAACGTTGTGGTATACACCTCACCGGTGGTGGAGCCAAACTGCGTGATTTACCTGCCTATCTCGAGGCTCGAACAGGATTAAAGGTTACGAGAGCTGCCTCTGCTGAAGATAGCGTTGCCATAGGTTTGCAGAGAGTAGCTGACGACAAATTAGTGACCATGAAAAAACAGCCGCGCGAGGAAGTATATGCGCACTTGCCTTTTGCAGGTTTTGCTGGCCTCTCAGCAAGTTACAAATAAGGATTGTTCTTTCGTTCATGACCTATCGTTGTCGTCGGCCCATGGCCTGGCAACACGACAGTCACATCAGGCAGGTTCAACAGCTTGTTTCGGATAGATGAAATGAGCTGTCGCTGCGAACCACCAATAAAATCGGTGCGTCCAACAGTTTCTTTGAACAAAGTGTCTCCAGAGAAAAGAATTCCTTCGCGATATAAACAGAGCCCGCCAGGTGAGTGGCCTGGAGTATGAATGACCTCAAAGGACAAATTGCCGAATTCAACAGTGTCACCTTGGGCCAGATACTCATCTGCAGCAACGACATACTTATCAACGTCTTCTTTTAAAAAACGTTTCTTTGTTGCTAGGATTGCAGCATCAGCTTTCTTGTGCCTATAAAGAACAGCCTGGGACGACTGGTGTAATGAGGCAGCACCCAAATTGTGGTCTGAGTGGCTGTGAGTTATGACAATTGTTGACAACTTCCAGTCATTCCATTTGATTGTGCTAATGATTCTGTGAGGTTCTGCACCAGGATCAACTACCATTGCCTCTTTTGTCTCTTCACATACAACAATGTAACAGTTGGTTCGACCAGGTCCCACAACGAGGGTGTACAGACCAACACCACCAATTTGACAACTATCATCTGGTGTCACGAGCGAAGAACCAACTGTAGCCATGCAGGAGCCTAAAGTTCCTAAGGCAATCAGAATAAAAAATGAACAACACCAAGATGACTTTTTCTTCTTTTTGGGTTCAGTAATATCTTCCATTGACCTCTCCAGAAGCCTATTGCTCGCTAGGTTTTATCGAGGCCAGTATTAATCACTAAAAGAATGGATGTCCATCAAACTCTGATAAAAGTAAAAATCCCCTGCCGAAGCAGGGGATAAATAAGCCTTGATGAAAAAGGTGCTTAGCTGCTCGAACCACTAGTTGAGCCACTGTAAACCTTGATGTAAACAGGGTAAGGACAGAGTTTGCCTGCACCATTCATTACTTCAATGAGGACACTAGCGTCCATGGTATGAGAAGCAGGAATTCGGAATTTGATTTCTTTGTCTTCCCAGCTGACGATAGTTGCATCAACAGCAGCACCATTTTCACCAGAATAAATGATGACACGGCCTTCACCCTGCGTAGCTCCAAATTGCTGACCAACCATAGTAACTATAGTACCAACGAGGCCACCAGTAGGATCCAAAGTGTCAACTACGGGAAGGCCATCATCGATATACCCCTGCATCTCGTCCTCTCCACCACAGCCTGTGGTGCCAATTGCGACAAAAGCGATGAGTGCAACGATGAGACAATACCTAAAATGCTTGAGATTCATATGACCTCCCGAATGTACAAGACATAACGACAAAGAATGACAAAAATCGACCTACATTGTTTACATCGACCGATTCGCGCTCAAATCTAGGAGTTTTTACGAAAATTTACATTATCTGGAAAGATTTGTCCTTTTGGACCCTTTCCATTGTTAGTGGAGAGCAATCAGGGCATGATGGTGTTTACGAAAAAAAGGGGGAGGTAAAAAGTGGAGCGCCGAAACATCAGGGAACGACTGCAGAGACTATACGGCCATGAAAAGGGAAATGCGGCATACGAGAAACTCGAACTTCTCATACAAAAATGGCAAGAGCCCGTCAGTATCTCTCTAGCCAAAGATACACATCAGAACCAAGAAACACTCTTCTCCGAAAGAGATGCCGTCTTGATAGCCTATGGCGATCATTTGCTACGAGAAGGTGAAAATCCACTCTCTACATTGGCAACTTGGTGTCGTAAACACCTCAAAAATGCCCTTTCTACAGTGCATGTCCTTCCATTCCATCCCTCAACGAGTTACGAAGGATATGCAATTACTGACTACAGAGCCGTTGAACCCAAAATGGGGAGATGGGAAGATTTAGTCCGACTGAAAGAAGACTTCAATCTGATGATGGATCTCGTGCTCAACCATTGCTCATCTGAACATCCTTGGTTCAAACAGTTCCTTGCCGATGAAGAACCAGGTCGTCGTTACTTCACCACTATGGATTCACCTGAAACACCGTGGCTCAAAGGAGTCTTTCGCGCACGAAATCTACCACTTCTGCACCCCTTCGAAACGAAGAATGGGATCAAAAACGTGTGGACGACCTACTCACCAGATCTCATTGACATGAATTGGAGAGAAGCAGATGTTTTTCTCGAATTCATGGAAATCATCTTTGATTCCATAGCTCGTGGTGCTCGTATTATCAGACTCGATGCCTTTGTATATGTATGGAAAAAAGAAGGAACCTCTTGTATAGATCAGGCAGAGAATCACGACCTCGTGCGGCTATTTCAGAGTGTGCTAGGGGCAATAAATGCTTCTGCAGTTACCATCTTACCTTCCATTACCAACGTGACTCAGTCAGACAACTATGCCTACTTTGGTAAAGGAGAAGAAGAGCGACAGGCAGATCTCATATATCACCTTCCGCTGTCAGCACTGTTACTTTATTCCTTATATAAAGAGGATGCCACAGTAATAAGAGAATGGTTGGAAAGACTTCCTGAAGCACCGCCAAACCGCGCTTACCTAAACTTAACGGCGTCCCACGACGGCATTGGATTGACTTGGCTGAAAGACCTCATCTCCGACAAAGCCATCGATGAGCTAATCGAAAAGGCAGTCAAGCACGGTGCACTACTTTCATCTCGTAAAAAAACCGTTGATGATGAAGACAAACCTTGGGAGCTCAACGCCACCTACTTCAGCGCTTGCTCACCTGAAGATGACAAAAACATCGATGAACACTTGGCTCGATTTCTTGCTACACAAAATGTAGTCCTCTCATTGAGAGGAGTCCCTGCACTCTACCTGCCACTGTTTCTCACCGGACGTAACGATTACAAACGAGCAGAAGAGTGGCAAGACAATCGCGCAATAAACCGTGGCCGTTTCAATATTGATGAGTGGGAAGAGAAAGCAAAAGACAACTCTACAATCGAGGCCAAAGTCTTAAAAGGACTCACCAACTTGCTTCGAGTTCGCACGTCGACACCTGCATTTCACCCAGAGGGAAAACAAGAGATCATGCAAACAGGGCAGAAAGAAATCTTGGCTATCTCGAGAACGCCAGCAAGCAGTGACGATAAAAAAGTGCTTTGCCTAACCAACTTCTCCTCACAGTCACAAAGAATCAATGGTGAGCAACTACAAAAAAAGTGTAACCACACCAAGGAAGTTATAGATCTCGTCACTGGAGAAAAAAGAACAATGACAGACGAGATGACCCTTGCTCCCTACCAAGTTCTGTGGCTGCAAGACAACAAGACCCAGTAGCTACACATAGTCAAAAATCAGAAACTACTCGAAGCAATGCGGTATGATAGTCCTACTACAGGGGGAAACTGTGGGGAGGACAATAAATGGCATACAGAAGACTGCTGCAAGCCAAAACAATCTTAACAAGCATCATTGCAATTCTATCAATCTCTAACATTTCGGCTGCACCAATAAGTCTTGAAGGCCCCAATGGACAAGGCCTCATCTGGCATAAACTCGATGTGAAAATGGCTATCCACGGCCCTCTCTGTCTCACCGAAATGGAAATGGTCTTTGATAATCCCCACAATCGTAGGGTGGAAGGAACTTTTGCTTGTGAGCTACCAATAGGTGCAACAGTCTCGCGTTTTGCCAAAGAAGTATTTGGCAAACTCATGGAAGGGGAAGTCGTAGAGCGGAAAAAAGCAGTAAGAATATACACTGACATATTGCACACACCCCGCGATCCGGCCCTAATGGAGCAAGACCAAGGAAATCGCTTTTCGACAAGAATATGGCCCATCGAAGCACGAGCAAGAACAAGACTAATACTCACCTATAGCCAAGTCATCCCCGTCAATGAGCAAAACCGTAGAGAGTTTCGTGTACCATTGGCTGGGTTGCCAAGAATTGGCAACTTCTCACTCAGTGCAGTCTGCCGTCCATTACCAGGTGCAAAAGTTACTGCCGACACGAGCTGGTTCGGTCTGAGTCTGCAATCCAAAGGCACCCGCGTATATATCAAACAACCTCGGCAGAAAAAAAACTTTCAGCCGAAAAGAGACTTTGTCGTACTTGTAGAAACAGAAGAGCAATCAGTCCCTATTAGGGTAGTGGCTGGTAGATACCAAATGGTTTTGGTTCGACCCAATGTCGAAACAAGAACAGAAGAAAGTTCTAACCATAAAAGATGGAACATCTATTTCGACACCTCTGCTTCAATGGCAACTGCAAGCGAATATCGTATAGCTGTCTTGAAAAGTGTCCTTACCAACGTATCTGAAGCCTTTCCAGAAGCTTCAGTCAAACTGCTAGCCTTTGACCTCGAGCAAAACACAATCTGTCAAAAGAAGACAGCCAATATCGAAGTCAGCTCAATTTTGCACAAACTAAAGCGCAGAGGATTTCTAGGAGCAACAAACTTGGAAAAAGTCTTGGCTCACCTTGGCAAAGAGGCTCGGGCAACAAAGAAGGCGCACACTTTTGTTCTCTTTACGGATGGCATACCCACTCTTGGCAGTCGTCGTGTAGACAAGCTTCTGAGTGCACTTGGAACTTGGCCCAAACGACACAAACTCAAAATCATTGTTACAGGAACAACAGAAAACGAACAAGTGACGAGAGCCATAGCCGAAAAAACACAAAGCAGCATCATTCGCGTTTGTCGAAGAGCAGATGGTTCATCTCGAGCGGAAGAAGCATTTGAAAAACTGGTCAAGCCTTCTGGAGCAACCATTCGGTTGCGAGATGATGAAGCGCAATGGATATATCCAAGGACATTTTATGATGTTCACCAAGGCCAGGAGATAATTGCATTTGCCAAATTGGGCAAGAAAAAAAAGTCTAGGCTTCAGATGAAAAATGCTCTAGGTAAGAGCAAAACAATACACAGTCAGCTCATGGTGCCGAAGAGATTTCTACCATTGATAAAGAGAGAAGCTTGGCGCAGTTATCTCAATGCTCTAGCTATAGCCTTGGCAAAAACGAAAGAAGAAAAAGAACGAGCAAGACTGCAGAAACTCATGGTGAAAGTCTCTCAAAAACATAGAGTGCTATGCCCTCTTACTTCACTGCTCGTCTTGGAATCAGAATGGGACTATGAAAGATACAAGATAAACAGAAGAGCTTTGAGTGACATCTTGGTGGTCACTTCAGATGGAGTGGGCAACATAAAACGAAAATACAAAAAGAAGAAGGTTGGAGATTTTTCTGAAGCCGACGCAGCCTTTGGTGTAGCAGATACTTCAAACATAAAAGTAGAACCCTTCGATCCGAAAAAACCTAGACGTTCCATGCACATCTGGGGCGCTCCATCTGCAGAATGGGTAACACAAAAAGGCAGCCTGAGCAAAAAAGACGAAGCACTCTATCAGGCCCACAGAGAGGGAAGACTAACGCCTGGAAGAGTTGCTGATGAAAGCAAAAAGATTGATCTGAGCAAGGCTGTGGGAAAGCGAGGTGATGTCGAGTCTTTCTCTGCCCCTTCAGTGCTTCATCAGTTACAGCGAGTACGAAGGGTACGAATGCGGGTGGCAAGTGAACAAAAAGAGTTTGCCTCCAGAATGGTTGAGTTCATTGGTGAAGAAGCAGCTGCCTATTCTCTTCCTCCTCAGCCGCATGCAATTGGAGCATTGACCGGAGGTGACTCTGGTGACGAGTATTCAATGCTCATGCAGAAGTTTGGGGGAAGCAGCGGCTTCGACAGAGCTGCCTCCAGGAAGGAGTTGAACAAACAATACAAGGAAAAAGCAGCCAAAGAATCGTACGATTATTACGACACTTTAAGACAAAAGTTCGAGATGGAAGAGCGGCGGCGAGAATTGAACTGGTGGCTCGATTCAACGAAGACTGCCAAAGGTGCCAAAGAGCTAAAGAGGCTCGGCGCAGGAGCACAAAAGAGCAAAAAGTTTGCCCTCAAAACCAAATACGCTAAAGCCCTGGTCGCTGCAAAAAAATGGAGCACACTTCGAGTTCGTGTTAAGGACTGGTTGAGGAAAATTCCTTACGAACCTACCTTGTATTCTTATCTGGGATTTGCATTTAAAGGCCTCAAAAAATCCGACACAGCTTTGCGGGCATTCACTTCTATCGCAGAGGTTGTACCCAATTCATCGACTATTCTCAATCATGCTGGCTACATTATGCTCAGTCAGAAGGCTTATCGCGAGGCTGAGGACTTCTTCTCTGCTGCAATAGAACGAAGACCGGACCAGCATAATCCCTACCGTGGTTTAGCATTAGCTCTTTGGTACCAAGAGAAATTTGAGGAAGCCGCAAAAGTACTGGAAAAGGCTCTGTCGATAGACTTCCATCCAAGATATAGAAACATTCAGAAACTGCTGCGTAGTGATCTGACTGCTGTTTATTATGCCTGGCTAAAAGCAGATCCCGAGCAATACGAAGCATTGGAGGAACGCTCCAAAAAACACGACGTTTTGGTGGATGTCTCACCAAAGGTTAGAATAACTCTCCTCTGGGACGCAGATGCGTCTGATCTCAATCTCTTTGTCATATCTGGAGATGGGCATAAATTTAATCACTATTCGAATAACAAACTTGGTTGGAAATTTAGTAACTCAGTTTCCCAAGGACTGGGACCTGAGGAGATAAAGTCAGTTGATGAGACCATCAAAGCAGGTAGATATTTCGTAGGTATCAAACGTGGCTTCGATCCAATGGGAATGATCAGAGCTGTTGTATACCTGCAGCGACCTGCAGAAGGCATACATCCCAACTGTGATTTCTTCTTTACGGAAGTCCATCGCTCTGAAGTTGAAAAGAAACTATTCGTTACGTCATTTGAAATAGAATGACACATTGTTTGTAACGTTTAGACGAAGAATTTGTAACGTTTCGTCTGAGTTATCCTTCGGGAACGCCTTTCTAAGCCTGTTTTAGAGCTGGCAGCATTTTTGTTTGTTTCTTTCGTAAATGGAGGGGAACGAAAATGAGTGCTAATTTTGATGGTCCTGGTAGCTGTAAACAACTAGAGAAAAACACGAAATGTCCCAAGTGTAAAAAGAAGGGGGTCTATTACGTTGGCTCTGAAGTCCTGCACGGCAATCCTTATACACCAGCTTCTGACACAGAAGTGAGTCATTATTATGAGTGTGCACGCAAGAAGTGCAAACATAGCTGGTCTAGACTTGTTTGAGTAATCGGAACTTTCCTTCCTATTTCTCCTTTTCAGGAGTTTTGATCCCTAGTCCTGTGTCAGTACGTTTTCGCAGAACTTGATAGTGTGGAGTGGTTTTCGCTGCACTGGCGATGTTTTTCAAAATGGTGTCTGCTCTTTTGAATTCGCCATTGGAACAGCGAATCCCTGCTTCCTTGAGACTGATGGGGACAGCCACACAGGCTTTATCATAGGCCGCTTTTGCCTTTTTTAAGGAGCTGCTGTTTTTGATGTAGTTAAAGATGTATTTGTTGACGAGCTTCTTTTTTCCAGCATTGTCGAGGGTCTTATATTTCCGATATTCAAAGCCGTAAGCGCGGCCAGATTTGAGCAAGGACTTGCTGAAGTTGAAGGCGTTGACGAATTGTTTGTTGTATTCCTTGTTAGTTTTGAATATTTCTTTGGATTTTGCCGTTACGTAGGGCTCAATAATCTTTAATGCCTCTTCATTCTTACCTTTGTCCAGGTAGATTGAGCCTAATATTCGCGCTCCTTCAGTCGTACCTAACTTGTTGCTCAATGGTTCTAGGAGGCTTAGACATTTGTCCTTTTTGCCTTTTTTATCGTAGATAACAGCTAGTTCAGCAGTACTTTCAATATTGTCTGGATTGAGTGAGACCATTCTCTTCAATAAAGAGAACTTTTGCTGTTGCAACTCCTCAGGAGAAGGAGCCATTGGAGTCATTATTTTCAGGAGGCTGTTGGCAGCTTCGAGGTTGTTGCCAACTTTTCCTGACAACAGCTCTTTTCCTCTTTGCCAGAGTTCCTTCTTTCTGTTTTTGTTGGCATAGTTGTATTTTTCAGCACTTACCAGAATTTTGAAAAATTGAACGGCTTCTTTCGGGTCATCGCTAGCCATTCCCGTTTTGACTACTTCTCTGAGTATTTTCCAACCTTCTTTTTTCTTTTCCTTCGAACGTCCATTTGCTACCAACTTGTAGTGCTCTGCAGCTTTATATAGTTCTCCTGCTTCTTGGTATTCGGCACCTTTTTTTAGGTTATAGTTTGCCCTGTAGTCAGGTGAAGAGGTGTAATCGTCCCAGGCTGCGGCTGCTATTGCAGAAATGATGAAGCTTGCCAAAAGGGCATTCCATATCTTGGCAAAACCAGAGAGCGGTTCAGTACCGAGGAAATACCATCCACCAGATTCTGCATCTGATATGCGGTAGGCCTTAATCGGAATGATTGGAATAAAAATCAGGCATATACACAGTGTGGATACGTATGTGTTTGTTGGTTCGTGATGATCTCGCGAACCATAGAGTGCCACTCCGCAACCGTTTATACGAAACATTGGAGGTGCGCTCGAGCCTGGGGTCAAATTGGGAAAGAGCTTTTTTAGTTCAGCATCATCCATTGTGTACTCCTAAGTGTTCTCAATACTTCTGTGTTCATGATATAGGAGTGAAAAAGAGAATGGGCAAATTTCTGAAAGCTCATCCTTGGTCACGGTAAAATGCTGTAATGTTTGGAATAGCCAAATGAAGAGTATCGTTGGCACTTTTGTGTCATCACGCTATCGTGTAATCAAGCTTCTTGGCGCTGGTGCAATGGCCATTGTGTATCTTGCAACCGATGATCGTTATGATCGCCAAGTGGCCCTAAAGGTGCTGCCTTCAGATAGTCCAGATCCTGATGGTGAGCTACTCGAGAGATTTCAGAAGGAGTTCCGAGCTTCTGCACGTTTAGATCATCCAAACATCGTCAAGCTCTACGGTTCAGGGCAGCTCGATGATGGCAGCCTTTATTACACAATGCAGTATATCGAGGGGCCTGACTTGGCTAAATATCTTGCTGAGAACGGTCCCATGGCTCCTGAGAGGGCACTGGATTTTGTTGAGCAGATGGCTCGAGCTTTTCATCATTTCCACGGCTCATCAATTGTTCATCGAGATTTGAAACCTACGAACATCATGATTGCCGACGAGCGTTTTGTTGTTACCGACTTTGGTTTGGCGCGAGATTTGGCGCGTTCACAGATGACCAAAACAGGCACATTGTTGGGAAGTCCCCTTTATATGTCTCCTGAGCAAGCTATTGGAGCTAAAGTTGATCGTCGTAGCGACATTTTTCAGCTGGGTTCCATTGCTTATGAAGCCCTCACAGGTATTCATCCTTTTGATGGTGAGATGTTAGAGGAGGTCTTGCGCAATATTGGACGCAAAGAGCATGAGCCAATCACTAAGTTGAGGCCTGAACTCAACAAAGGTTGGGACGTTTTGTTGGCTCACTGTTTAGCGAAAAGTCCCGACGAAAGATATCAAAAGGCAGCTGAGATAGTTGATGATGTGGCAGCTCTTCGCGTAGGCAGTTTGACAGCAGGTTGTAGCTCGGCTCGTAGAGCCAAGACTAGACAGAGTCGAAAGACAACTGCAGCAACTCCAATTAGGCGTCTGAGGAATAGACTGTCTGATTCGATCACTATGGTCTTACAGCAGAGGAACTGGTTACTCGTGACCATGCTTACTTTGTTGGCGATGACCTTGTTGTTTATGTTGGTCTATTTCTTTTCAAATCATGGAACGAGTGGTTTTGCTGCCAAAGAGTTGGTTTGCAAGCCAGGAGTAGCAAATGTGGTAGTTACTTGGAAGAGTGACAAGCCATATATATCTAGAGTGCGTGTAGACAATCGTGTGGTTGAGAATAGCGCTCGAGGTCAGGTGACTGAACATAGAGTTACTGTCGGTGCTCTCGAAGGCGGCAAGAGTTACAAGGTATGTGTTGTCTACCCATCTGGTGAGACTTCTCTTTCTCACACTATTGTGCCCGAAAAAATGAATGTTGAAGTGGTCAAAGCCACGAGGAGCAAAGTGGGCATGCGAATTGTTGGTAATTGTAATGTACGAGTAGCAGCTCTGAAGCTACAGGCACCTGACTTACCAATTATGACTGTTCCAGTCACAAACAATGGTGGGGTTTGGCAAGCCAACGTTCCCTATTTTCCAGCCAACACTGAAGGGATCACGCTTGCGACTGTTTCAGACAATGGTTCCTCAGATGAGATTTCCTTGACGGACTTTCTATCTACTGACTGCCGACGTTTGCGAGATTCTTTGAGTTCTTTTCTTCCCCAAGAGTTGCTAGATGATGTGGTCTTAAATATGTCTCCCGACACCTCAAGGTTGGTTTTGGCTCTACAGAGGGGGCACGAATTGATCGAAGAAGAGAAAAGGCTCTTCAAAGAAAAGGGAGCCAAATGGCGACCTGTTTTGCAGAAAAGATTCGACAATTCCAATGTTCAGCTTCTCGAGTTACCTGTACGAAGACTGGCTCCTTTATTGTTGGGAACTCGCGTCTTGCCTTTGCGGCTGAGATCTCAGTTGTATTCGCGATTACAGAGAATTCATAATTTCTATTTTGCCTCTATTTTCTGTGCTGCAAAGATTGACTATGACTACAACCCCTATGGTGGTGACTTTGAGCTCTCTAGCGTTCCACTGTCCGGTTATTGCGATGAGTTAAATATTTTCCGAGCAAGCGATGGCGCTTTGAAGATGGGTATTTATCAGAAGATGTTTGGTCTTCAATCCAACACTCAGCGTATTGAGAAAAGCTTCAAGTTATCGAATGTGAGCCAAATCGAAAAGGTTCAGTTGGAGTTTTCAACACAGTCGAAGTTTTCCAACATAGTTTTCAAGGTCACGGTCAATGAGCTCGATCCGATTTTTATACCTGACTACCGTCGGTATGGAAAAGGAATGCGAGAGAGTACAGACCAAACAAGACTCTATCAACGGATACCAGCAGATTGCCTCGTCAATGGTATCAACAAGGTAATAATCGAGGCAGACAGTTTGCACAGAAAACTGGTTCGAGACGTGATTATGTTAGAGAAAGTTACTGTCAGGCTGAAGAGGGTAGGCAAGTGAAAAGAGAAGAACTCAAGCCAGGGACGGTCATTGCTGAGCGATATGTCATCGCCGAGAAGATTGGTGCCGGTGGAATGGCTACTGTTTATCTTGCCGAAGACTCACAAACTGAGACAAAAGTGGCAATGAAAGTTGCCAAGGCAAGGAAGAAGAACCAGGAGAAACTCTTTCAGCGCTTTGAACATGAAGTAAAAACTCTTCAGAGAATCAAACATCCCTCTGTGGTCAAAATCCTCGATTGCGGAAAAACACCCAACGATAGCGTCTTTTTCACGATGGAATATTTGCCTTATCCCGATCTCGATAAAGTTGTGGCAGATAAGGGTGCATTTTCAGAAGAGTCAGTTGTGTCGTTCGTTGAGCAGATGACTTCAGCATTCGACGAGTATCATCCTAATGGGATTGTACATAGGGATATCAAACCTTCCAACGTGATTTTTGATGATGAAGGTCGTTTCGTTTTGACAGATTTTGGGTTGGCTAGAGATTTGAGTCAATCCAATGTAACTGCTACAGGTACAATGATTGGCACGCCCTACTACATGTCGCCAGAAGTTCTCACTGGAGACGATGCTGATAAGAGAAGCGATATTTATCAGTTGGGTATTGTGGTTTATGAACTATTGACCACAGAGCTTCCATTTTCGGGAAACAAATTGCAGGACATACTGCGACAAGTTCTTCATTCTGAGCCAAATTCAGTTGCAACCAAGGTGAAGAGCCTATCACCCTATTGGGATATGTTCATTGGCAAATGTTTGGCTAAAAATCCAAATGCAAGATATCAGAGTGGGCAGGAAGCTAGAGAATCCCTGCTGTCTCTTGCTAGTGGAAAGGCTGGCAAAGAGAACATTCTTTTCGGGGCAACCTGTGACTCTGTTGAACAAGAGGGTGTGGAAAATGAGATAACCTCTCCTCCTCCTAAAAGGCCTGCAGCATTGCGTCCTTTGGAAGCTACCAGAGAGGAAGATGCTTCAATCTTCCCTATGGCCCTAGTTGGTGGGCTGCTTCTTTTTGTTCTTTGCTTCATCGCCTACTCTGCTTTCCAGCGGGACTCATCTCAGGTTCAAATGAGTAAGAAAAAGGCATCTTTCAAATGCTCCATGAGTGAGCTAAGAGTAGAAAAGGAAAAACTCGGTTGGAAGCTGAAGTGGGTACTTCAGCCCAAAGTCCCTGCGAAAGTTGCTGTTGATTGTGGGCTCGATGGGAAATATTCGGTGGAAGCCATAGCAGGACAGGATGGTCGTTTTTCAGCCCATTTGCCATATGTCCCTCCAGATACTAAAGAAGTATTGGTGCACGCTAAGAGTGACGATGGTAGCAAAGAGTTCTCTGTTGCTGATGTCTTACTACCAAAGGTAAGAAGACTCCCAAGGTAGTTATAGGTATACTAGAGAAAACACTTCACATCCTGAACTGTGAGGCTTCTATGTGGTTCGTTCTTGAAGATAGCAAACGTGATGGTTCTTCTGTAATGGCTTTCGAAGTTACGGAAGGTTCATTTGAAATAGGCCGGGGACCTGCTTGTCAGGTATGGTTGCCAAGTCAGTCCGTTTCACGACGGCACGCAAAAGTCGAATGTAACGCCGGAAAAATTGTATTGGCTGATTTGGGTTCCAATAAAGGAACTCTTGTCAATGGCAGCAAGATTTCTGAAGTTGAACTAGCTATTGGAGACAAGCTGTCGATAGGACCATTTGTTCTACGTCTAGAAGAACAACGGCCGAAAACAGAACTTCCTTCGCTGAGTTTTCTACCAACGACTAGTGGTGGGATAGACTGGCAAGCCTTTAGAGAGTTTCTGTCTCCTGTAACTGAGGCGACTACGCCTCGTGAGTTGTTGGAGAAGCTTCTGCAGGGCCTTGCCACACTCATTGGTGCAAAACGAGGTTTTGTTCTGCTACGAGAAGGGCAGGCAAAGGAACTCGTTACGGTTGCATCGCATGGCGTTGCTGACGGTGTCGACGAATTCGTAGCTGTTAGCAGTACTGTTTACAAAAGAGTTATCAAAGAAATGGATGTACTCTTCATTGCTAACTCGCACGAGGATGAGCGCTCGCGAGGAGCAAAGTCAATAGCAGATCAAGAGTGGCCACATTCAATACTCTGTGCTCCCATTATTTCCAGTGGCAAAGCCATTGGCGTAGTTTACGTGGACATGCCATTGTCTGGTGATCCTGTTGGCAATAACGAGACAGAGCTAATGCGAACAGTTACTTTTTTGGCTTCACTCCTGCTCAACGCTTCTCAGACAAGAAAAGCTCTCTTTGCTGCACGAGGTGTATTAGCTGCTATTAGAGCCCAGTCTGACGAAGGTTTTGTTCTCGGAGAAAGTCCAGAAAGTAAAGAGCTGGACAAGTTGTTGCAAGCAGCTGCACCGAAAGATGTTTCTGTACTCATAACGGGTGAGACTGGCACGGGTAAAGAAATGGTAGCGCGTGCCATTCACGATTTATCTTCCCGTAAGAACGGACCCTTCGTTCCCGTCAATTGTGCTGCACTACCACGGGACATCATTGAGGCAGAGCTTTTTGGTGCTGAAAAAGGTGCCTACACAGGTGCAGATGAGCGCCGAATTGGTCGATTCGAGCTGGCCAACGGTGGAACTCTCTTCATCGATGAGCTTGGTGAGCTGCCTCTTGATTTTCAGATCAAACTGCTGCGTGTGTTGCAAGAGCGTCAGATTACTCGTTTGGGCAGTGGTGAGACCATACCTGTTGATTTTCGCTTAATCAGTGCAACGAACGTCAACTTAGAAGAGGCTGTTCGTGAGGGAACCTTCAGACAAGACTTCTACTATAGAGTCAATGTCTTTCGAATCGAGTTGAAACCTCTTCGTGAACGACCTGACGATATCTTGCCCTTGGCCAACCACTTCTTGGCCCATTTCAAAAATAAATATGGTGCGAAGATTGAAGGTTTTTCTTCAGAGGCAGATCGTTTGTTGCGAAGTCATTCATGGGTGGGAAACATTCGTGAGCTTCGAAATGCAATCGAACGAGCTGTCGTAATTGAGACCTCAAATGCTGTTACACCAGAGAGTCTTCCTATTGATGTCAACTCAGCAGGTACTGACAATAGCCCTGGATTCTGGACAGAGTTGCCCCATGACTGGGAGCGTGCGAGAGAAGTGTTCGAGTGCACCTTCCTTGAACGTGGTCTGGAGCGTCACAAAGGGAATATTTCAGAGTTGGCCAAAGTCACTGGTATGC
>CAZXTJ010000041.1:17016-23280 GCA_964643655.1 uncultured bacterium | reverse complement strand
GTATGTGTACTGGCCCAATAGACTCAAACACTATAGCCAAGCCAAGTATGATTACATCAAAAATGTGATGGGTGTTCCCGAATCTGGCAACAATGCTCCTTATCCGCCACAATGAGCCTAGATTGACACTTACTGTAGAGCCTTTATAATTCTCCCAATAAGGGAGGTACCATGCTTTCTCTTCATTTATTAATAATCTGTTCTTTGATTTTCTCTTCTACAGTCGCTGCTGCTGACAAAAACTGGGTACAAAGGGTTTTGGCCCATCAAAAGCTTCACAATAGTGATAGAGAAGCCCGTTCCTTTGCCATAGATGCTTTCAAACACATCTCTAGGACACGCTTCTCCGTTAATGCCAGCTATGACTATGTCATCGCCACAGAGGCTGGAGTGTTGGCCAATGACAAGTTTTACAAGGCTGAACTAGGTGCTGATGTAAAAGTGTTGATGAAAGCCAATGGTGATTGGACAGCCGTTGGTCGCAAGTCTGCCATTCACAACGGCTCAGTTTTCACAGAGGAAAGCAGAGTCAAAACACTGCACTCGAATCTATATAAAAGCCCTATCAATGTGTCTGCCAAACAAGTTTCTGCTCGAGCCATTCCAGGTGGTGAAAGAGTTTCCGTAGTCGTTGATAGAACTGCTCCTTATGTTGTCAAAGTGGAAGTCATCACTCATCCAAATGATCCAGAAAAACGGCGTGTACACCTCAATCCTGGTGTTTTTGTTGGTGCCTTTGAATCACATATTCGTGTGACAATGAGTGAAAAGATGGATGGTAATCCAACTCTAGAGGTCACTCAGCAAGGTAGACCACCGAGACCTGCTGGAGTCATTAGCTCACAAAATCCCATATTTACATACCAGTTCTTCCCAGATACAAGTCCTGATGCCAATGGTCCAGTTTCTATAGCAGTCACTGGTCGTGATTTGGCTGGTAATGAAGTGGACCCTAATGGGCCGGGAGCATCGTTACAAAGACTTTTGAATGTGGACACAATCGCGCCTGATCTTCGTCGTGTCGACACGTCGCTTCCCGGTAACTTCCAAACTATTCCCAAAGATGGTTCAACCATAGCTGGTCATCAATTCCCAAAGGTCATTCAAGCTTTCATTTTTGATTACAATCAGCAAGACGATGGCACTTTTCAAGGTGCCAATGTTGCTACTGACAACGCCTCTGGCGTCGATTGGGATGCCCTTCGATTACGTGATGGTTCTCTGGCCATTCGTCTCATTGATCCCAATGGCCGCGAAATCAGAGGAACGATGACTGCCAGGATACCTGCTCTAGAACTTCTTTTACCTGATGTTTACGATCCAGGTTTGGGAATTTTCCCAGATACTGACTCTGATGGCAAAGCTGATCCCATTGAAGGGACTTATCGTATCGAAGTTACTCTTTTGGACAAAGCTGGTAATAGCTCCAGTCAGACCATCAACTGGGGTATGGACACGACACCAATTGCCTCAAAGAATATTGATGTCTCCATTAGACCAGTTCTTTCCACACCAGTGACCAATCCCAACAATCCCATTCCTGAAGAAGGAACGGCAATCAAACGACTGGATTCCATTGAAATTCGCTCTCAGTCACCTGACTTCAGTTTCACACGCTCAAATGCCAAACTGCTCTTTTACGTCAAAGGACTTCATTTCAACCCAACTGAGGTAAAAACGAAACTCATCCGTAATGAAGACAATCTCGTTCTAGAGGTTTTGCGTGATCAAGATGGTGATGGAGTCGACGATTTCGAAAATCCAGCACCAGGCCAATATTTACCACCAGGAATGATTGATCCTCGCTGGGGCAAAAATGATGGTTTATATGTAGTTGAAATCGACGCAGTCGACAGTGCAGACAATCACTCTACGCAAACGAGAAACGTCATCTTGGATACGACTGCTCCAGAGATAGGTGAGACCTTCCCCAAAAAGGAAATCAAAATTGGAGCTCCCTTGCGAATGGTTGATGCCATCTTGAAAGATCCACAAGCGACTAGTGGCGCAGATGGAGCGGGCATTGATTTGCACAATTCCTTCATACGCCTCGTTTTTGAGGGAAATGACAATGTTGAAGCTCAAGATGTCAAAGGTGTTGGTTTCATCCATGAACCCAACAGCACAGATCCAACACAGCCCGATTTCAATCCCAATGACAAACATCCCAAAGTTCTCTTTGAACTAGTGGACAATGGCGGTCATGTTACTAGTTTGCCTGAAGATGGAAGCTGGGATGGTGTATACCGCTTGGAAGTAGTGGCTTATGACCAAGCTGGAAATCAGGTACAAGGAACAACTTCATTCACCTATTCAGCAATGACTACATCACCGACTACGGCACCATTGGAAATGTTCTTTCCCTGAGATTAGTTCTCGTCTGAAATACCGAGACGAGTATCTTCTGATTGGCCTGCAGCGTCTTCCGTTGCTGTTACAGGTGTGGTCGGTCCATTGACCAAACGAGTCTTGACTTGACCTGAAGGCAAAACACTTACTTTGTCGCCTGCATGCAAAACTAGTTCGTCGCCACCAAGGCGACTTTCTACGGCAACTGAACCTTCAGTTACATGTACTCGGGTGGCTTTGCCAACTTCGACGGAATACATTGTTCCACGAACTATTACATCTGCATGTGGAGTTTTGACGATGAAACCAATGCCATTTTTGGTCATAGACAGGTCTAGGCGTCCTTTTTGGAGGACCATACCTTCATTCAAGACCTCAAAGCAGGCACTACGAGATGCGGTGATGTAACTACCATCACCAAACTGCAAATTGACTCTGGAACCGCGAGGAACGGTCAATTTACTTCCTTTTTCCACCCTGATTGCGCTTCTGGTGGCGTCGACGACCAATCCATCAAGGTCTACTGTACCACCAGATAAACTGATCCCAGAGGCAGAGCGAGTTACTTTGGCAATCTCAATAGGGCCATTTTGCCTCAGATTGGGCAGGATGATGGCAATCAAGAGACAGAAGGAGACTACACCAGCAAGGGCGAGTTTCTGTTGGGCAAAAAATCCACGAAGTTTGTCCAAGAGCGAAGGAGAAGCAGAGCTTTTTGCCTTTTTCAGTAAAGCTAGAACGTTTTGGCACAAATCAGCAGGGGCTGCTTTTTCGCCAATTGCTCCTAACTTGGTAACAAAGGCAGCCATGATGGCAGCCTCTGCCTTGCACTGTTGGCATTTGGGCAAATGCTCTTCTACAGCTGCTTTATCCTTCTC
Source organism: uncultured bacterium (assembly GCA_964643655.1). Taxonomy (GTDB): domain Bacteria; phylum Muiribacteriota; class UBA6191; order CAZXTJ01; family CAZXTJ01; genus CAZXTJ01. The sequence continues at coordinate 20,053 of CAZXTJ010000041.1, read as the reverse complement.
ACCCAAGATCCCCTCAGCATAGTCACTAAGGAGGGGGAGAACATATTCACATTTAGATTTTTTAGCCATTATTCCCCATCTTACTCAAACGGAGTTTCCGTTCAAATAGTAAGACGATATTTATCATCTAAAGGATAGAGATTAGAATAGATAACTTTACCCCGTAGTCAATATCCGTTTCTTTCCGTATAATTTATAGTGGACAAAATGCTGCATTGAAGGGATTGCGTTCATGCAACGAACTATTTACAAAAAGATCTCTATTGCTCTCCTTCTTATGATGCTCGGTATTTCCATGACGGCTTGTGAAATGGATCCTGCCATGTTGGAAATGCTCGTTTCAGTTCTAGCAGGCTTCTGCGGTGCTAGTGGTGGTCCATTTGCCCAAATGGCTGGTGGACAAGGTGGAGAAGGTTATCAGATAGGATCAATGTTCCGAGATATTTATATGTCACAGTCAGACAATAGCCAGTCTGGACGTGACATGAGTACTGTAATGCGTGGAAACCAAATGATGTTTGATGGTCTTGCTGGTATGGGTTCGATCTACAATAGCAGCAAGAAAGAAAGCAGCAACATTGGGAAAACTACAATTACAGACAACTCAGGAACAAAACCCGAAGAAAATCTGACAATGCTTGGTGAAGATGTGGATCCTTCTTCTGGGACAGACAAGGAATAAGTAGGCACTTTTTTGAAATCCCGCTCCGGCGCTGGCGTCGTTCTCGTCATCATTTTGGTTCTGCTCTTTGTCATTGCCGTCGTAGTAATGGGGCGCAGCCAATTCTCTAGTTTTGTTGCTGGCAAAACGACAAAGAGCGCATATGGTGACTTAGCGCTTCTGTTGGCTGAAAATGCACTAACAGAGGCACACTTTCGCCTAGGCACTCTTGCCAACTCACCCAATAGCGAAATCTACAAACTCTTCCGCCATGAAAAAGGATATGGTGAAGGTGAGATTCCGCTCTCAAAGCTGCCTTCTTTACTGGAAGACCTCAAACGACACAAGACATTCACTCTTCCCGAAGCTGCTGTTTCACTGGAAATACACTTTCAATCTCCACTTTCCAAGGAAATGCCTAGTAAAAATGACAGATTTGGTTCTCTTTGTTTGCAAGCGGAGATTTATCACGACAGCACAGGTGTCGTTCGCAGGGTTTCTGAGACATACGACTTCAAAGTAAATCTCGTAGCACCGCCTCGTTATTTTGATACTTATACGTTTTTTGTGGCTGATGCTGTATTTCTCATCAATTCTTATGCAATGGATGGCGAAGCCAACAAGAGTATCGACGCCTCCATGAAGAGGATGAAAGAGCTTTATGACAAAAACGATGAATTCATTCGCAACTTGGACCAAGCAATAGCTGCTGCTGAGGATGCCAAATCCAAAGCACTCACTGGTGGCTCACAATATGACGCTGCCATTAATAACTTGCGTAAATCCAAACAGATAATCCAACAAACCCAAGGTCAGTGGCCTCAAGCAACAGTTCAGTCTTTTGGTACAGAGACCACTGGTATTGATGACACTCTTCACTATTTCCCCGACGCTCCGATGTGTGTCTATTCATATGCTGACGAAATCGATTTGGATGATGTCAATCTGCCAGACAAAGTAAAAAAACGAATGGAAGACATTAAAACAGCTGAGCAAGAACACCAGAAAGCTTCTCAGGCCTGCCATGACTTCCTCAAACCCAAACCGACCAATCTTTCGCCTTTGCCTGGACTGATTCAATCATACTGCGATGCCACTCTAGCTACCGTTAAGCAATATCATGGACTCTTGGTCCAAGACTACAAGGGATTTCAGGACGAACTCATCGAAGTGGGTAGCTCTAGCTATTCCAAGTTTAGCAAGTTTTTCAATCAATTCAAAAAACGTGATCTCTTACGCAAAGCCTCTGCTGTCATTACTGAAGGCGACTATTTCAAACAAAATGATTCTCGTGACATCACTACAAAATTTAATGCAATTTTCGATGATCGAGAGAGTTTCAGTGGATTGTTGTATGTCTGCAATCCCAAAGAAGAGTTGGTGATTGATAGGCAATTCAAAGGACGTGTGGTCATTGTCGTTGATGGTGACGTGACCATCCGCTCTTGCACCGTCGAAGATATGACTCAAGATATGGTGACCATCATTGGTATTAGGAAAATGCAAGTACAAGGACCAGTGGTGGCCTCACTGATCCCATTCTGGTCTTTTCAGAAAGTACCTGACATAGAAATCACTGGCAATCTCGTCTTCAGTCGCTTGAACTTCACAGGTGGCCCAGCAAGTGAGATTCTTGCAGGAAAAATAAAAAGAGACGAGAGGTTGATTTCAGGTCCTACTGGTGAAGAAGTCTCAGCTGATTATTTGTATGTGAACATCGGTCCAGAACCGATTTTTGTGGATATAGAAAGACGATGACCATGAGACGCAGCGCTATGTCACTCGTTGAGGTTCTCATCGCAGCTGTTGTTGTTGGTTTGGCTCTAGTTCCACTACTGACTCTTACACAATCAGAGACTCATCAGGCTTCTTTTAATGAACAACAACTCTTGGGAAGGTATAGAGCCAAACGCATTGCCGAAACCCTAGCTACTTATGGGTACACTCGATTGACCCAGCTGGGCTCTGCTTCTGGCGGAGGCACGGCCATGTTACCCATACCTTTGCCACCAGTTCCAGACGAGTTAAAGGCCATCGCAAAAAACAATCGTTCTTTGGCATACCTCAAGTTTTTTGAGAAGAAAATGAGTCTCTATCAGGAACAAGCAGTCCTCGAACCCATTGAACCTGGCCTAGCTCGCATCACAGTCTTGGTCAAATGGAAAATGCCTGGCGAAACGAGCAAGGACAAATTGCACTCCGTCAAAATCTATAAACTCGTTAGTCGACGAGACAATTCCTTCTCACAACGAGTTCCCATCAGTGGCGGTGGTGGTTCATGAGAAAAAGAGGATTCACTTTCGTCGAGGCCGTAGTGGCAGTGGCAGTTGGCTCAATACTGCTAGGCGCAGCCTGGTCTTTGTTGAGCTCTTCATC
>CAZXTJ010000041.1:13511-16916 GCA_964643655.1 uncultured bacterium | reverse complement strand
ACCTTCTGGTGTTCTTTTCCCTTACGAGCCCGAAATGGTCGCCTTGCCCATACTTTCTGGTTGGCAAACCGTACAGCCTTCCCTGTGGAATAAGCTTCAAACTCGGCTTCATCGAGCCGATGCATGTACCAATGAGATTTTTACTCTACATACTTTTTCTTTCTCTTGGCTTAATCGTGGCTGGTTGTATGGGTCCTGAAGTGGAATGGGTTCCCAAAACCATCAACATCATAGAGAAAGAGATCACTGACGTAACTTCGCGAACTGCCGTCGTGACCTGGGTGACAGATTTCGAGTCTTGGTCTAGAGTGCAGGTCATGCACCAAGAAAGTGTCTCCAACACCTTTCTCGATCCCACACTAACAAGAGCTCATCGAGTGGAAATTACAGATCTGGAACCATCGACCTATTATCTACTCGTAATCCAGAGTGCAAATAATCGTGGGGCAGCTTCTTTTGAAACGGGAGCAGAGCTTATTTTCCAGACGCCTGCCAACTAGTCATTTACCTATTGATGGCAAACGATTGTGGTTCCACCAGGGGAAAGCTGCTTCACTAGCTTTTTGATGAAAACCAATGACTGAAATCAAAGTCACAACTTCTCGGTCTCGCCGAGTTTTGTCCAAATCGCCTTTGCCTTTGTTGGCTTCCAAATCGTCGTGAGCTGCACAAGTGATGCGAAAAGTAATTCTTTCATTTACAGGAGGCTGAGGATCTGTGGCTGCAGGCACCGTATAAAGTATGGTCTCAAAACCTGCAGCTTTGAAAGCTTTCTCTTTCTCGCTGCCTTCTTTCCACTTGAACTCATTGGTATCTTTGTCTCTTCTGTAGGAGAATTTTTTCACGGCGACTTTGGGTGTATCACCAGACAGTTTGGTGTTTTCTTCGTCAAAGGAGTAAAAATTGATCACTCGCCTGTTGCCCGTTACCTCTAGCTTTGCTTTCTCCATATTGATTACTTGTCCAATATCGAGAGCAAATCTATCCAACAACATAAATGCACCTTGCAAAGAAGTGAGCCTTTTGCGAGTGGAGTGGAACATACGGTGAGACATCCTAAAGAGTCCCCAAATGATGATAACTGCAACCATTCCCACAGCGAGAGCCACGACGATTTCTATGAGTGTAGTTCCTCTTTTTCTCATAGGCTCAGCTCCTTACGTTTTCGAACTGAGACCAGTGGATCGGTAACAAACCTTACCAGTTTGAATTGGTGTCGCACCTTACCTGCAACTTTTCTGTCTGTGGGAAAATCCCACTGCATCGTGGCAATGAGCTTACCCAGACCAGGCTCGAGCTCTTGGAACTCGAGTACCTCAACAGCTCGTTTTAATTTGCGACTGAATTCGTGAGGTATGGGTGGGTCACTCAAAGTGATGTGAATGGCACCATTGTCACCTGTAGCCAACATCTTCAGATCTTCATATTTCAAGATTGAATAATGCTCGAGCACACGCATGGCTCGCGCCTGGAAAAAAACATGGTATTCACTAAAAACAGCTTTTTTGTTGGAAGTAGAACTCATAGTGACAATGGGAATGACGGCAAAAGCAATAATAGCCATCGCAACGAGCACTTCAGTTAGTGAAAAAGCTCTATTTCTCTTCATTGGCGACTCACCGACTTAAAACGCAGAGTGGGACTAATGGCCACAAAATGGTGATTCTTGTTTTCATTATTGCCCGTATTGCCTGAATCAAGAGTTTTGTCGTATTTGAGCGTTCCTTTTAACTCACCTGGATTGAAATTGAGAGGACCACCGGAAATGAGGTTTCCATCGATCTGCAAACCATCACTAGTCTCTAGCTTCTTCGGTTCTCCTTCAGAGACTCCCAAAATGATGGAAGCCGTAATCGTACCGCTGAGACGAACATTGCCAAAACAAACAAAAGTCAACTGATCGATTGATTTGTCAGAGGCACCAACATCACTCAATTTCACATCACCTGGGATGACGACAATGAGTTTTCCTTCGTGTTTCATATCTGAAAGATCGAGCTCTTCTGTCGTGTCCATATAAACAATGCCACTGAGAGGTTTCGTTTCTCGCAACATCTTAAAATCATCCAAAGAGGTAGCTGTGTAAAATGCCTTTTCTTTCCAAGCAGGTAGAGTGAGTTTTTTGTAAACGAAACCTTTGAGCCAAGTTTCTCTACTTTTACCTGTCTTTTCGCTCATGAGCACTTGGAAATCATAATAAGCTTCGAGAACCTTCTTGTTCTCCTTGATAGCAGCAATAGCAAGCTTCTCTATCTCTCGAAGTTTTTGCTCGGCTTCACTCTTGTCGTCAGGTGGGTTATCAGAGAACTCTTTCGTAGCTTTATCAAATGCTTCGTTGGCTTTTGAACGTGCCTCTTCCAAAGGTTTGACCTTATTCAGAAGATCTAGGTCAGCCAGATCAAAATTATCTGTTGGTGGAACAACGAGAATGAGTTCATCGGGACTCTGAATTTCGGCGTCACCTTTCACAGCAGCGTCACCAAAATAGTGGGGTCCCTTTTCGCTCTCTTTCAAAGGCTGAGGATTTTTCTTCCAGTCATAAGGGCTAGTACAGCTGCCAGTTTTTCCCACTAAAAACTGGGCTGCTTCTTTTTCTATTTTTTCTTTGGCTTCCTTCAAAGGTGCAATGTCTGAATCCTCTGCACCCTCTTTTTCAGCTGCTTTGATGGCTTCATCGATATAAACCCAAATCCTTCTGATGGCCAAATAAGAGTTTTTCATTTGCGCATTGGGTTGCCCCCAAGGCACTACACCTTCAGCAGAACCGAGAAAAATTGCAGCTTTACCAAAAGGTCTAGGTGGTGAAATCAGTGCAACTTTGAAATCACGATAAGTCGTTACTGTTCTTTGCACATTTCTAATGAGTGAAGCGCTAGTTTTGGCCTGGATTTTAATGAGACCATAGGTTTCATAGGTCATATTCACCAATTGACGGCGAAAAAGAACTTCACCAGTTATTGACTCAATGGCATAACCTGCGCCTTGTGGTAAGTCATCTAGAACTTTCGAGATATGGGGCATACCACCAAAATCGATAGTGAAAGGTGCAGGCCCTTTGCCATAGACCTTTGAACGGAAATCTTCAAAGAGTTTTTCGCCTGGTTTGTTGACCTTTTCCTGAATTTGGAAATGTGCCTCTTCACAAGCCGAAGTAGCCAAATATTGGCAAGTCAATCCAAGGGAAGCACGTTGTGTATGGTTGATGACCTGACTGGAAAAGATAGTCTGGCCCATACCGGAAAAGAAGATGATGAGCAAAATGACGAGCACTAATACTAATAGTACTCCCATCCCCCTGTTCCCTTTGGTCATCATCTAGCCTCCGAATTATGAAGGACGGGACGGATTACCGTCCCGCCCAGCAGTTATCTTTCATTGTGCCATTGGCTCACGAGCCATGCAATG
>CAZXTJ010000041.1:0-13411 GCA_964643655.1 uncultured bacterium | reverse complement strand
CCGCAGCCGTTGAGCATTCCTGCAATCAACAGTATGACCAAGGCAGGAATCGCACGTTTACAAGTGCGTTTCATTTTTCCCCCTCGTTGGTGAGCTCTTCATTGTTGTTGTCACCATTGATAGTGGGATCTTTTTGGTCAGAAAGGCCGTCGCCAGCACTGTCTTGATTTTCTTTAACAGAGGCTTCGAGTTCTTTACGTCGGAGTTCCATTTCCTTTTGTTTCAGCTTCATCGCTTCCATACGTTCCTTGGAACGAATCTTCTCGAGCTCGATTTTCTCGTTGGATTTGATTTCTGCTGCTTTCGCTGCAGCCTCATTGGTGCTCTTAACCATAGAAGCTACAGGATCTTCACAACCGCTTACGACTATCATGTTGAATGTAAGTGCGAAGAAAAGGAAATACCGGATACCGCGTTTCATGGAAGTGCTCCTTTCGGTGGGACGGATTATACTTTTTTCTTTCCGTCGAATTGTTAGACGGAAAGCAGGAAGAAAAAGATAGATGAAATTTCGACTTTTTGAATCCTTCATCATTATTATGATACCATCCTTTGGGCAGCCCTTTCGCCTTGGGGTGCCCATTTCATAGGACGAATAATATTCCATGGTAAACGATGATGCACAGCTCATCGAACAGTGTCTCGATGGTGATGAACAAGCCTTCGAGCGTCTCGTCCTTCGCTTTCAAAACAAGGTTTTTACCCTCGTTGCCCGGATGGTTCGAAACCGAGATACAGCTGCTGACCTATCACAGGAAGTTTTCATCAAGGTCTTTCGCAAACTGAGCAACTTAAAGGACATGAACCGACTCTCCTCGTGGATTATGCAGGTAGCCCACAATACAACTCTCGATTACATCAAAAAGCGCCGTTTGGAATCTGTCTCAACTGATTTTGATGATCAGGCCACCCAACAGCGGATGGCCAAATTCATCACCACTCCTGCCAGCCTGTCACCAGAGGTCATCGTTGAGCGTCTTTCACCATCACAGATGGACGAACTAATCAATGAGTTGGATTTGAAATACCGCACAATCCTCACCCTGCGTTTTGTTGAGGGTTATCCTTTCCAAGAGATTGCCAACATCCTCAATCTCCCGCTGAGTACAGTGAAGTTTCGTAAACATTACGCAATCAAATTGCTGCAACAGAAGTGGGAAAGCCGCTTCGGACGCAAATCCAAATAATATGTTTGCACGCAATTCCACCGTTTTGACTGCCAATGGCCTCGTTGAAGTAGGCAAATTGAGTGGCACCGAAGAGTTGATGGGCTGGGATGTGCCTGGCTCTTTGCGTTCTGCTCCTATTTCAGATTTTCTCGTTGGTCGCGATGCAGGTGAACTACTCTCCATTGAAACAAAAGACTCCAATATCACATTAACTAAAGACCACCCTATTTTTATGGCTCACGCGGCAGAACAAGCCCACTTCGACATCCTCTTAGTAGAAAGGGAAAACATTGGTGCCGCCCTCGGCGTTGCCCGTCCATTCCCTGCACCTGCCGGAGGAGGCTGTTATGCCTACAAGTTTCAAGAAGGTGATGAAGCCGAGTGTGAGAGATATTGGCTACTCGAGCGACATACACAAAGACGAGAAGCCTCTTATCGACTGCAACTTTTGGCCTGTAGATATGGTCTACCAATCATCGAACTCTGTGCAGGTTGGCAAGGAGTAGATAGAAGAGACTTAGAGAGGCTTTTTGCTGAAGAAGAGACACAGACGAGAGCAAACAAACTAAAAAAAGAATTCACTTTGCAGGAAGATAGAGCCCATTTGACTGTGCGCCTTTTGGATGAAGTGTCCAGACTTCGACGAATATTCATTGATTTGCTCTTGTTTGGCAGTGCTGAAGGACATGTGCTCACTGTCCACAGTTTGGCTGAGGCTGTTCGTAGCCAGCGAGGTGCCATAGCCCCTGTCATAGACCAAACAGTAGTGCAGCAAAGATTCCCCGAAGCCATTTCATATCTTCAGAAGAACTTCTCTGGTGGTCATGTAGATGTGCAGATAAGGGCCATTTTTAGTGGCAGAATATATTCGCTCTTTCCTACAGCTTATCTCAGGCCAGGAATGCATTTGCCATTCATCAGTGGAGGTAAGCCCCATTCTACGATAGTAAAATCAATTACTCCCACAGAATCACGCTCTTTACTCTATCGCTTCAATGCAGGTGAACTTGCCTCCGCTATCATTGGTGGCATTGCTGTTGGAACTTCCCCTTGGCCCACTTGGCAATGATAGTATGGACCGGCTTGTAAAATACTAACTCTGGAGGTTGCTAGTGAAAGTCCGCAAAGCCGTCATTCCGGCCGCTGGTTTTGGTTTGAGATTCCTTCCGGCTACGAAAGCCCAACCAAAAGCCATGCTCTCCCTCGTTGATAAACCACAAATACAATATGTTGTCGAAGAAGCCATATCTGCTGGTATTGAACAATTCATCGTCATTACTGGACGAGGCAAAGAAGCCATAGAGAATCACTTTGATATCTCCTACGAGCTAGAGGACACTCTGCGCCGCAAAAAGAAAGAGGGTTACCTCGAATTAGTCCAAGACATCTCTCATATGATTGACACCATCTGTTATGTTCGTCAGAAAGAAGCCCTTGGCTTGGGTCACTCCATCTTGCAGGCTAGACACTTGGTTGGCGACGAACCTTTTGCAGTCCTTTTGCCCGACGATATCATCGAAAACACTCCACCCTGCCTAGGTCAGATGTTGACTGTTTTTGATAGATACCAATGTTCTGTAGTGGCCGTACAAAAGATTCCAGGTGAAGACATATCTTCTTATGGTGTCATCGAACCACGGGCTGTTGAAGAGCGCACCTATCACATTCTGAATATGGTGGAAAAACCACCAGCAGACAAAGCTCCATCGGATTTGGCCATCATTGGTCGTTATATTCTGACGCCAGAGATATTTGAAATCCTCGCAGAGACTACACCAGGCAAAGGTGGCGAGATTCAGCTAACTGATGCCATGGCAACCTTGCTCAAACGACAAGCAATCTATGGTTATCAGTTCGAAGGCACTCGATACGATGCTGGTGACAAACTCGGTTTTCTCAAAGCAACTGTGGAAATTGCCCTTGATCGTGAGGACATAGGTCCAGAGTTCCGTGAATTTCTCAAGAATCTCGAACTGTGAACCAATTCGCTGAAAACTTACTCGCTCAGTTAAACGACACACAAAAAGAAGCCGTTCTTCATACAGAAGGTCCAATGCTCATTCTGGCTGGAGCCGGTTCAGGTAAAACGCGAGTAATCACTTATCGCATCGCCTATCTATTGGCCAGTCAATTGGCCACACCAAGAGAGATCCTTGCTCTCACCTTCACTAACAAAGCTGCTGGTGAGATGCGTGAACGTGTGGCTGACCTCTTTCACGGTGAAATGTCTGGTCTTTGGATTTGCACCTTCCATGCCCTCGGAGCAAGACTTCTGCGTATTCATGCAGACAAGCTCGGTCTGAGCTCTTCCTTCACCATCTATGACGATGATGACACGACGAAAGCAATCAAGGCTTCCATTAGAGACGCAGGCATAGATCCCAAACGACTGACGCCTGATTCGATGAAATATTGGATGGAAAAACGCAAGTTTTATCAAATAAATCACGAATTGGATGATGGTTCCACTGGTGGCCCATCCTTCATGGAGGAGAAATTCGAGCGGGTTTTTAAGCTCTATCAGAAGAAACTTCATGAGAACAACTCAGTTGATTTCAATGATTTGCTGACTCTTCCCGTTCGCCTTTTCCTCAGTGAACCAGAGATTTTGGAACGTTATCGTCAACGTTTCAAGTTTATGCTCGTTGATGAGTATCAAGATACGAACCGAGCTCAATATCACCTCTGCCGTCTTCTCGCGCCATCTGAAGACAGTCGCATATGTGTGGTCGGAGACGAAGATCAGTCGATTTACAGTTGGCGAGGGGCTGATATCAGGAACATCCTGGATTTCGAAAAGGACTATCCAGGAGCTCGTACATATCACCTCGTTCAAAATTACCGCTCTACGGACGTCATTCTGGAAGCTGCTGGCAAACTCATCAAAAACAACACTGAACGTCGCAAGACCAAAGAACTGTGGACAGACGTCAAAGGTAGATTCCCCATCGACTACAGACGCCATATGGACGGGCGACAAGAAGCTGCTTTTGTGGCCAGACAAATCGAAGACTTTGCCTTTTCCACTTCAGGGTACCGTTATGAAGACATTGCTGTTTTCTACAGAGTGCATGCACAGTCGCGTGCCTTGGAAACTGAGTTGGTTCGAAGGCATATTCCCTATCGAGTTTTTGGTGGTTTACGATTTTATGAACGCCGCGAGACAAAAGATCTGTTGGCTTATTTGCGAGTGATGGCAAATCCCCTTGATCAGATCAGCCTCAATCGTATCATCAACGTACCGCCGCGAAAACTCGGCAAAAAGACTCTAGAAGCGGCAAATACCGCTGCCCAAGAGATGGATTTGCCTCTCTACGCTTTCCTTGAACTGGCTGAAGGTCCAGGTCTTGGCAAAGCAGCCACGAAAAGATTGCGAGAGGTCTATGCCTTCTTGGAGAAATGGCGCGAGACCTTTGACGAATTGGGACCGCATGAGTCCCTCGTTGACACAGTTCGTGAGTTCATTGAGGAGTTGAAGTATGTGCAATACCTCACTGAATCGGGCCGTGAAGACAGATTAGAGCTCGTTCATGAATTTCTTGCAGCAGTTGCCGATCCAGGATCTGGGCCTTTGTTGCCAGAAGAAGAGATACCAGACAAACCGCTACTACGTTTTCTCAATCAAGTTACTCTGGCAACGGACCAAGACAGAGCAAACAACTCTGGTTCACAGGTAACCCTGATGACTCTGCACAATGCCAAAGGTCTCGAGTTTCCAGTGGTTTTCCTCATTGGCCTCGATGAAGGATTGTTGCCTTACCAGAGTTCAAAAGACACAGAAGACCGTCTGGAAGAGGAACGAAGACTCTGCTATGTCGGTTTTACGAGAGCTGAAGAAAGGCTATTTCTTTCCAGTGCTAAACGTCGATTTTTATGGGGAAGACCAGTGGGTTCCATGGAGTCAAGATTTCTCCATGAATCTGGCCTATTGAGAGACCCCTATGACACGCCAGATTACTTTCCCGATGAGGAATTCAGCGATCCTTTCTGGGACGACTGATATGTGTAATGATTTCTTGACACTTATATATGTTATTGTTACTATTGCCGGCTCAAGGAGGATATTATGACTATTCTGTCAATTGTGCATATCTTGGCCTGTGTAGCCTTGATCGTAATCGTATTGCTTCAAGCAGACAAAGGAGAAGGACTCTCCGGTGCCTTTGGTGGCGGTGGTTCTTACGCAGTTTTCGGTAAAAAAGGAGCTACTGGCTTCGTTGCAAAAATGACCACAGCGGCAGCTGTAGTCTTCATGCTCACATCATTTGGCCTAACTTACTTCGTGGCCAAAGGGTATGGCACATCACCCAAGGCAGGCGCCTCAGCACCCATTGAAGCACCTGCTCCAGGTGGGAACCCCTAAGGGCTCCTGCCTTTTTTCATATCCGCTCATTTGTCAGCGGACTGCCTTTTTCCCATATGCGTTCTTTTATGATCGCATCATGAAATCATACGCTCTATAAGAGCTTAGACTATAGATTAAAGAGGAGGTAGCCTTCCGTGGACCCTAGCATCATCACCGGAATAGTTGGCTTCGTCGCAGGTCTCGCCATTTACTCTCTCTTCCAATATTTTGGAGCCTCTCGAACAATCAGCGAAGCAGAAGAGCGTCGCAAGACAATAATTGAGAATGCTCAGTTGGAAGCCAAGACCCTCAAGCAAGAAGCGCTCATCAAGTCCAAGGAAGAAATTGAAGTTTTACGTTCCAAGTTCGAAGGTGAACGAAGTGAAAAACAAGCTGACCTAGATACATTCGAAAACCGCCTCGTCCAAAAAGAAAACAAATTGGACAGACGAATGGATGACATCGAACGTCGCGAAAAGAACATTCACAAAGACGAAAAAGAGCTCGAAACACGCGAAAAAGAACTCAATGAGTTACGTGACAAGCAAAAAATCGAATTGGAACGATTGAGCAATCTGACACAAGAGCAAGCTCGTGAACAACTACTGACCAAAGTAGAGAGTGATCTCGAATACGAATATGCTGTTCGCATCAAGGACCACGAAGGCAAATTCAAAGAGAACTCCAAAAAACGAGCCAACTGGATACTCTCAGAAGCTTTGCAGCGCTGCTCAATGGAATATTCTGCCGAGGCACTCGTTTCTGTCGTTACTTTACCCAACGATGAAATGAAGGGTCGCATCATTGGACGTGATGGTCGTAACATTCGTGCCTTCGAAAGTCTCACAGGCATTGATGTAATCGTCGACGACACACCAGAAGCTGTCGTTCTTTCTGGCTTCAACTCTATCAAACGTGAGATTGCCAGAATGACCATGGAAAAACTCATCCTCGATGGTCGTATTCATCCAGCCAAAATCGAGCAAGTTCTCGAACAGTGTCAAAAAGACCTTTTTGAGACTATCAAAGAGACTGGTGAACAAGCCGTTCTCGATATGGGAATTCACAATATTCATGAGAAACTCATCATCGAGATTGGTAAACTTCGATACCGCACCAGCTATGGTCAGAACGTTCTCGAACACTCCATCGAAGTGGCTAAATTGGCAGCAATCATGGCCCATGAGATTGGTGCCAAACCTGAAATAGCCAAACGGGCTGGTCTCCTTCACGATATTGGTAAAGTATCTGACTCTGAGGACGAAGGCTCTCACGCAATCCTCGGTATGCAGCTTGCCAAGAAGCTTGGTGAACGTGAAGAAGTAGTCAATGCCATTGGCGCTCACCACGAAGAGATTGAAGCCAAGTTCATCGAGTCAGTGCTCGTTGGTGTGGCAGATACATTGTCTGCAGCTAGACCAGGTGCTCGTCGTGAGACTCTCGAGAGTTACATCAAGCGTCTCGAAGAACTCGAAGCAATCGCCAAGAACTTCAGAGGTGTTAGCCACGCATACGCTATTCAGGCTGGCCGCGAGATTCGTGTTCTCGTCAGGCCTCAAGAAGTTGACGATGCAATGGCAGTCAAACTGGCCCATGACATCGTTGGCAAGATAGAGACTGAATTGGAATATCCTGGCCAAGTTCGTGTAGTCGTCATTCGTGAAACACGAGCAGTCGACGTAGCCAAATAATTGGCTGAAGGGGGTTTTTCATGAAAGAGCGCCCTGTAGGTATTACTATTCTTGCTATGCTTTATATAATTCTTGGGATTGTGGCACTCGTGATACCTTTCCGTTCTTGTCCTGCTTGGCAAGCAGAGACAATACAATTGAGCTTCCTGTCCCTTGCGCCAGGAATGGTAAAAGTACTCTGCCTGCTACTTGCAGTGGGACTCTTTGCCACAGCAGCCCTCTTTTTCAAAGGTATGGCTCCAGGATTGTATTTGGCACTCGTCGGTCTGGCACTTGCAATCATATTAGAGTTTGCCGGTGGTACTTACCTCTACGGAGTCATCGATTTAGCGCAGCTTGGTTATATCATCTCTGCTCAAGATTATTTCTCTTGATGGACTCGAGTTTACTGAGCAAACGAGAGATTCTCTCTTTTCGCTGGGGATGAGCCTTTTCTGCCTGCGCCATTTGGCGTAGAAGGTGAATTGCTGCTGTGTCTCGTGTACGTTCGATAATGCCCAGTGCAACGACTCGAATGCTCAATTGAGGTTCAGCCATTGGTTCTTTCAATCCCATCTTCAGCATGCGATAGATGAGTTGACGGTGTTCCTTTTTGGCTTCTTTTCGCCATCCATGCACCACGTCGACATATAGCTCGCTAAAAAGCTCCAATGCAGGAATTGCCTTGGGAGAAAGGGAGAAATGTGGCTTAAGAAGGGCAAATGTCTTTTCCCTTTCTTGCACCATCAAATTTACGTACAAAGAAGCTGCTCCCTTTTTCAGACCATCTGCCACTGCCCTTTCGAGAATAGCCTGGCGCTGCTTTTCATTGAGACGTGACAATCTCATGGCCAAAGATTGAGAAGCTCCTGAGTGATTTGCTTCAATGCGCTGACACAATCTTTCTATGTCTGCTGGTAATTCTACTTTTTCATCGACGACAGGAGGCTGCCGCACTCTTCCTGACTCGTAATAGAGCCAAAAACCAGTCCAGCCAAAACCAAGTAAACACAAGACAACTATCCACTTCCAAGGCACTGTTGCCTTGCCCGGTGGAGCCATACTTGTATGTTCCTCTTGCACGTCCATCGCTATTGAGCTACTTTACAGGCGATTGAAAGGATAGAGATAGTGCCAATTTACGAATTCGTTTGTACTGCATGCAACCACACATTCGACGAAATCATCCCTGCCTCCAAGCGAGATGATGAACGTAAATGCCCTGAATGCGGCGAAGAGGCGCGCAGGAAAATGAGTCTCTGTGCTGCTCCACGCAAAAAGAGCTCAGGCGGACACTCTCATTCATCAGGGAAAAATTGTGGCAGCTGTAGCTCACACAACTGTGGTAGCTGCAGCTAAAAACCCCCGCACAAAGGCGAGGGTTTTTTGCGACTCAGTCGAATAAAAACAATTAGTGGTTCTTCAAACCAGCCAATTTCTCAGCAAGCTTTTCAGCAAGCTCTTCGCCTAGTTCTTCTTTTTCATTCATCAGTTTGTAAGAGATAGTTCTGATGAGTTTGCGACGATGACCACGAAGTTCTTCATCGCTGGGAATGGTGACTTTGAAGGTGTTGGAGAAATCGTTCATGTTGCGGCGTTTGACAGTTATCTCAACACGGCGTTGTGAACCCATATTGTACACGTTGATTCTCTCACCAAATACAAAACCGCCTGTGCAGTCGACTTCTACGTCAAAGCTATCGAACTCTTCATAACCTTCTTTGGGAAGGCGAATGTCAAAGCGATACTCGTCGCCCCAAACACCAATGTTATTCTCACGAGCATAAGCACCGGGAATGGTTTGGTAGCTAGCATTGTAGACACGGAAGAAGACACCAGGATCGTCCATACGCGCATTTACGTTGTAATACTTCTGGTTCTCACGAATATAGACAGTTTCGCGAGTAGAACGATAACCATCAGCTTTGATTTCGATCTGTGCTCTGTTACCAGAGATCCAAACATTACCGCGAGCGTGATTGATAGTCTTGAAACTCTTGTTCGTTACGCGCACGTTGAAGTTATATCCCTGTGAATAGAGAGATAGTGCACGTGCTGCTGTAGGCACCGCCAAGACAGAAAATACAATAGCTAGAACGACGAGATTTCTCATGTTGACCCTCCTAAAGGTCCCATAACAAAAAAATCTAACCCCTTGGTCCCCTTTATTGTTTGTCGTGGTGGGGACGTTTGATAACTTTCCGTATAGCAAAACGAACGGCGTTTTGTACTTGTTCTTGCCGCTTCTTCTCTTTTTTCGGTGGATCTGGAAATTTGTAATATTTGTCAGCTACGTAATGGGGGGGTAACATATTCAAGGCTATAGCTGCGATATCCACTAGGCAATCATGGCAGCTGCAGAGTTCGCCTTCTTCGAAAACTTCTCCGCTTTCGATAATCTCACGGATAGTCTTGATGACCTCAGCCTCCATGAGATTTTCGAGATTTCCTATGGCCATAATGCCCCTGTCCTCGCCATACGGTCAAATTGAAGCATTAA
The DNA here is from genome assembly GCA_964643655.1 of uncultured bacterium. Taxonomy (GTDB): domain Bacteria; phylum Muiribacteriota; class UBA6191; order CAZXTJ01; family CAZXTJ01; genus CAZXTJ01. The sequence continues at coordinate 3,727 of CAZXTJ010000041.1, read as the reverse complement.
GTTATAACACCCGTCCTGGTATCAAGCAAGTCCCAAGGTTATAATCGGGTGCCGTGACTGAAAAACCTTCTAAACGAGCCATTAGATTCGAAGAGTGGGCGACCCTAATAATGTTGCCCATTACTTTTTGGCTCTGCAACAAAGTGGGCAAACCCTTCGACTTTCGACCAGACAGTTATTATCGCTTCTTTTTACCAGCAATAATACTCTTTATCATCCTCTGTCCACTGGCCCTCTATATAAGCAAACGTTTTAGCAAAGGTAAACTTCAGCTAAATCCATTGACCATCTTGCGCGATTGGTGGACCTTGCCCGTCTGTTTTGCCATATATTCGAACCTGAAGGTATTAGTTCCCTTATATGGCAAAGGCATATACGACCACTATTTTCACATCTGGGAGACAAAGATATGGGAGGTATTCACCACTACTGGTCAATATCCCACAAAGTGGCTCTTGGAGAACTCAGGTCCCACCTTTACTTGGTTGATGGACAAGTCTTATATCTCGTTTTTTTACCTCTATCCCATCTCATTTGCCCTCGTTTATTTTGGCGGCCATAAAAAGGAGTTCCGTCGACTGCTTTGCGGCATCATCCTCATCTACTACGTAGGAGCTGCCATGTACCTATGGTTGCCAGTCGTGGGGCCTGTTTATTACGGCAATACTGCCGAAGTACGCCAACTCGTAATCGACAGAAGCAATGATATGGGAGGGGCCACTGTCCCCAAGTTACAGACTTATCTACTCATCAACTATAAGGCAGTCATTGCTTCACCAACGACTTATATCACCCGTCCTTTTGTTGGTATTGCTGCTTTCCCTAGCTTGCATGTGGCTCATACACTGCTCTTTCTGCTGTCGGCCTGGCGAACGAACAAGTGGCTCTTTGGCTGTTATCTGCCACTATTTATCACCCTCTCAATTTCGACAGTCTTCTGGGGTTGGCATTGGGTAGGCGATTTGGTTGCTGGCGCAATCATCACCGCCATCCTCTTCCCTTTGCTGGGAAAATACCTAGAAGAGGACTAAGCAGCTCTACGCAGTTCCACAGTTTTCCGTGGTGCCAAGGCATTGTCTGACCCTACGATGAGCTCTTCGAGCAGTTTTCGCTCTTCATGCATCATAGTAGCCAAGCTAGCATGTGATTTGAGGACGTCCTCGAGCTTCTCTTCCAGCTTCTTCTGTTCTCTCTTGAGCAGCAAAAGTTCACCTTTGACGTTCAACAGTGCACGTACGAGTTCTGCTTTTCGTTTTTTTCCACTTTTATCAGCCATCATTGGCTCCTTTCATCGAACCAAGTCTTGTAGTCATCGGTGTATAGCTGTAAACGATTCTTTTTGAATTCACGAAGGCTAAAGAGAACAAATGGCTCTGCCAATTGAGCCTCTTTAGCTAAAGTAGTTGCCAGCTCAGAGACCTCTTCTCGTTTTTTGCCGTGCAACATTGCATAGTGGCTGTAGGGCCAATCTTTGGCCTTACGCCGTAAATAACAGTGACTAACGGACTCACAAGCTGCCAAAGTGGCACCAACTTCATCTGCTCGCTCTTCAGGAACTTGCCAAACAGCCATACCATTGGCTCTGTAGCCCACACGATGGTGTCGAACGAGACCAGCAATACGCCGAATGAGTTTGCGAGCCAAATGATCTCTAACAGACTCAATGAGCTCTGCTTCATCAGAACCGGCAAGCTCTTGAAAAGGGCGGCTAACTAGCGGTAAACCACCTTGTACGAGGCGTAAGACCTTTATTTCGTCCTCATTCATCTTGCCTCGTTTGGGTCCTTTGGGTTTACCCACAGCAGCAGGTGCTTTCTTTTCAGTGAGGCGGAAATGAACACGTAACTTGTAGCGTCTTCGCTCAGGCAAAAGGATTACACTTTTACATTCACCACGACGAGCCATCTCTCTGGCAACAGAAGCCAGAGTTAGTCCTGGGGGTACTGCCAAGGTGGACCATAGATTATATCGATGACCACGTTCGTAACAGTGGCTCACACCAGGATAAGAGCCAACTACCTTGGCCGCCAATTCAATATCTGGAGCTTCCATAGCCATCAAAGTGGTGCGATACCCCGTGGCACGAGTGGCGTAAATAGGACCTAGAAAAGAGAGAAGTCCCTCTTCTTTAAAATGGTTCAGTTTAGCCAAGACACTCTTTTCATCACAGTCCAACTCTTTGGCTATCTCAGCAAAAGGAGCCTCCACTAGGGGCACTCCTAGTTGCACTCTGTCGATTAATCTTTTGGTCAATTCATCCATGAGAACCTCAGGCCAAAGCCAATTTAACAAGGTCAAACCAAGAGGCTGAACCGTGGTCAGGTGCTTTATGGGGAGAATCACAAAATGCCAACAATGGCGCTAGAGTTTTCTGCCAATCGAGCTCTTCGCGAAGCTCGAGCACTCCTTGGCAGCACTTCGCGTAACAATCTCCATCAAAAACGAGTTTATCGATGGCCTCAGCACAGGCCTTCACGTTACAAGGAGGAATGACCATACCGGCGTCAAACTTCTCCACCAGCTCTGCTAGAGGGCAACCAGCCGTAACGATGACAGGCAAACCAGCCCATAAATAATCGAGAATACGAAAACGCCACGACAGGGTCGCTTCCACGCCAGCTCGGTGCAAACTGACACCAATCATGGCTTCTTCGAGATAATTCACTCGCTCGTCAGCAGAGCGCCAACCGGCTTCTAGCTCTACCTTGACTGCTGAATCTCTTCTCAACTCTTCAATAATGGCCACGTTCTTCGATGAAGGAACACGAGCGTCAGGATGGCGTGTACCAGGAAAATGAACGACCAATTCATCGTGCTGCAACGAAGCTGCTGCCCGAACCAAAGTCTCGGGATCAGTCCAATCCCAGAGACCTCCACCCCACAATAAGCGGCCCTTTTTTCCTTTGGAGGAGAGGGCGCTGCACAGATTCAAACCAGTGGGAGCCAGAGTTACCATCTTTTCCAAGGTTGGATCTTCTGTAATGTAGGAGGGAGGGAGACAGCGGCTGGATAAAACCGCTCCCAGCCAGAAAAGACGCTGTTTTTCACTAGCAGCGAGGAACAAATCACCGATGAGGAGGGTTCGGCGCATTCGCCGCTGAGCAGTTGAATAGAGTTTAAATCCGTCTTCTTTGAACTGAGAGAAATAATGGAGTCCCTCAACTGGTTGAGGAACAACAAGATCTACTACGAGATGTTTGTCTGCAGCTTTGAATTGGCGAAGATGACGAAATCCAAGCAGTCCAGGACGAGTAATCGTAATGTCGTGCTTGTTTATCTCTTCCTCGAGTGAGCGAGGAACGAGTGGAATGGCTCGCGAGGCGCCCTCAACGAGTTCGTTACCATTTGGCGTCATCACTGTCACTTCGTGAGATTGGCCCAACTGTTGGACAATTGAAACCACCCGCAGAGCAAGACCAGCGACTTGGCCAGTTGGTCTTTCGTCACCAACGACCAGAATAGAGCTCATAAGAGCCTCAAGCGCAGGAGGGATCTTCGCCAAGCTCTTTGTAAGAGCGGCGGAAACGTTGAAAACGTTTTTTCATCAACCAATTGGGTTTGGCTGCCTTTTCCTTCTCGCCAACGACGAGTGTGCGAATAGCTTCCACAACTTCACCAACAGTGGAAGTGGATGTCTCTTCTTTTGCACGTTCTTTGAGGTATTCTAGGTACAGGGAGCGCATTCTACTCCCTCGCGTCAACAGACGAAGCATGGTAGTCTCCTCTT
>CAZXTJ010000040.1:0-23332 GCA_964643655.1 uncultured bacterium | reverse complement strand
CCACAATAGTGGAAGAGATGAACGGTTCCTTCGAAAGACTATCTGGTGAAAAACATGAGCGTCTTTTACAAAAAGTATATGCCCTTGATGATGACTCTCAGCGTGAAGAGTTTCTTCGTGGCGAAGTGACGACCATCAAAGTACCCCGCTCTGGACGAGAGATAACTTACGATCCCCTCAAACGCACAGCCATCGGCACGAGTCGCTTGGGTACGAGCGAAGCCATCGCTTTGGGTGCCTATGCTTTTGCCATCTCGCAGCTCGACAAAAGCAAAAAGAAAAAAGGTCACTCGCGCAAAGTGACACCGAGCTGACCAAGCTTCGTGTAGATAGTCTTCCTCGTCAAACCAGTCTCGCGAGCCACCTTGGCTATGTTGTGTTTGTTCACTTCGAGAGCACGAATGAAAAAGGCTTTCTCGAATTCAGTCTTGGCGTCTCTATATGCGCGCGGTAGTTCATTGAGGCCACCACCAGCATGTGTTTGTCCTGCAGGTGCAGTCTGACCTTCCATAATGGGTAAACTCTCTGGTCTAATCTCAGGCGTTCGCTCAATGAGAGCTGCCCTTTCGATGGCATTTCTCAACTCACGAATATTGCCATCCCAGCGATGGGATTTCAAAAGTGACATAGCGTCTCCGTGAAACCCCTTGTAAGAGCGGCCAAAACGGTCAGCAAAAAGGGCCAAGAAATGCTTTGCCAAAGGTTCGATGTCAGTCAATCGCTCGCGCAAAGGTTTGAGGTGGAGGCGGAAAACATTAATCCTGTAATACAGATCTGCCCGGAAAGAGCCGTCACGCACTTCTTGCTCTAGGGCACGATTGGTGGCACAGACGAGGCGAAAATCGAGGGGTACTTCAAAAGCGCCACCCAGTCTCTGGACAACTCTCTCTTGTAATACTCGCAGCAATTTCACCTGTACCTCGAGAGGCAATTCACCAATCTCATCGAGGAACAAAGTGCCACCAGCAGCCAACTCGAAACGACCCAAACGTCGTTCAGTGGCTCCTGTGTAAGCGCCTTTTTCCACTCCAAAAAGTTCCGCTTCAATGATGTCACGAGGCAGAGCAGCACAGTTGACGGGGACAAATGGGCCGCTGCTCCTTTTGGATTGCCTGTGTAGAGCGCGAGCAACCATCTCTTTGCCAGTGCCCGTCTCGCCAGTAATCAAGACCGCTACGTCTTGCTCTCCTGCCAAACGTAAATTCTCCTGCAACTCCTTGGCTTCAGCTCCATCACCCAAAACCAATTCGTTTTCTCCCATGGATAGAGCTGACAGAGCTTGCAGACGTCCCTCAGTAGCGAGCAAACTCTCTCTCACCTTGCCTGCACCCAAGAGCTCTGCAGCTAACCCCGTTACTGTCTCGAAAAGACTCGTGCGGTTCGAGACCAACTCTGTGGGGCCATCAACATAGATGACACCAAAAGTCTCACCATTGGCCGCCAAGGGACCGCAAATGATAGAGCGTGACATATCGGCCAAAGATCTATCTGAGGCAGAGAGGTACCACTCATCGCGCAGAGTATCAGGTACGTAAACAATGTTTCCCTCACTCAAGGCACGTTCATAAACAGTTTTGCTGATGGCCACAAAACTGTCAGTATCGCCCAAACGATGAGCTGCAACGGGAACGAGCTTCTGTCCTTTGCCCTCTTTCAAAAGAACATATCCACGTTGGGCTGAAAAGACTTCGACTAGCCCAAGAAGAAGGCGCTCGAGGAGGACCTTTGGTTCTGTTGATGTGCGCAGGTGGTCTAGAAAAGCCTCGAGGGGTTGCCAATCAACGAGATTGTCTTCACTTTTGGGTTGGGCTTTGGCTGCAACCTCCCCCAACTTTTCCTCAACGATGAACTTAGCGCGTCCAATAGCAATGACGTCGCCAGCTTTGAGCTGACCACTGGGGATTAAAGTACCATTGACGTCCAATCCTGCACCAGAACCGCCATACTCAAAAGAGAGAATATCTCCTGCCATTTTGAGAACCACATGGCGACGCGAAACGGTCCTGCCAGTCACGATTACATCACATTCAGCAGCACTGCCAATGACAAGTGAACTTTCCCCCAAGCTGAAACGGCAACTTGCCGATGTCTGCACACCATCTTCTGTGAGAACGAGCCACATTGAGCTTTCCCTGCCTTCCTTGACACTATCCACTCTACAGCATTTGGTCAAAGAACTACAGGAGTCCTCATTCAATCTCTTTCAATCGACTCAGGAGCTTTTTCAACATACTCGGTGGAAACATGCCTGCGGACTTGAAACTGTCTATTACATGCTCTTGATAGGGAGTTTGGTCGAGGCTTTTGGTGAGGGCCACGTGGTGTTCGATTATGGCTTCTTCAGAAAGCTCCTCTTTCAGACTCACCATGAGGCGACTACATTCACAAACAGTTTCAAGGACGAACCAGTTAATCATGGTCTCCTCGTAGATGGGCTCTTTTTGGGGAAAATAGGGGACAGATACAAGAAACTCGTCAATGAGGTCTGTGAGTTTTTTCAACTCCCTATTGCGATTGTATATAGTCGATTCTACGTAAAACAACAAAGCAATGACTGGTGCAGCAAAGCCATTACCACGATAATTCTGTAGCAGTTGCTCTCTAGCTTTCCTTGATTTTTCAACAGCTTTGCCACGAGACCTCACTGCCTTGGCCAACCAAGCTTGGAGCGCTATAAAGGTAGGCGGTTTCTTCTCCTGCTTCTGCAACCAAGCGCTCACTCGTTTGTAAGCAAGAGTAGAGAGTTTGAAGTAACGGAGACGACCAGCAGCGACAAAGCTATCAATATTGAACTTCTTCTTGTTCTTTTCTTGCCTCCTCACAAAGTCTTCAGTGGTGTAAAAGGCTTTAAAAAAACGAAAAGACGAAAGTAAAAATTGGCTGTGTCCTTTCATGGAAGCAGGGCTCATACTCTTGGATTGTGATACAGACAATAAAATCTCTAAGACGGACATATAAGCCTTAGCGCTGACTTCGCTAGTTGTTTCAAAATCAAGTGGTCGCTCTTCTATGGGTTTTAGACACAATTCATCAACGGCTTTACTCATACCGCCGATGAACTCATTCACATCAGACTGTTTGGCAAGTCTTCGCAGAGCATAAGCATTATCGTTATTTTGCACTTCTATGAATTGAGCAAGGACTTCCTCAAAGGACAAACTATCCTTTACCAAAGTAGTGAACTCATGGGGCCAAGAGCTCTTTCCTCCTGGAAAAACAACCTTCATCGTATACTCTGTGCCGGGCTGAAGACCTTGTAGAGTCAACACGTGGACCTTTGTCGACGGTGAGCTGACAGACGATGAGAGCTCTTTTCCATTTCCCTCTATCTTCACCATGGTGGGATATTTTTCTTCACTACGCCATTTGGCACTAAAACCTCGCGCTGAAGGAACAATCTTCAGTTCTTCGACAGTCCACAGTTTCTCTGAGCTGCCACCTTTGAAATAAAGGAACAAAGAAGCAATAAAAACAACGACAAGTAGTGGAAGGAGGTATTTTGTGGCTGCAGAAAGTGGAGTTTCGCTTTTGAGCTCAACAAGCTTTGGTACAGCTCTGTGTTTTCCTCGCTCTCTCTTTTGGGAGGATGGTTTTGATGGACGACCTTCCAATGCATCTTTCAAGGCTTTGGCCGAAGGAAACCGGACATCTAAATCGCGAGCCAGACATCGCTTCAGGAATTTCTCCCACTTGCAGTCTTCTGCCAAGTTCATCTCGGCTGCTGGGTCAAACTCGGGATCAGAAAGACGTACGAGATGGACGTGAACTCCCACCGATTGATAGAGCGGTTGGCCTGCAATCAACTCGTAAAAAATCAATCCCAGTTGAAAAATGTCGCTACGGGGATCAACTTCTTCAGATATAAATGTTTCTGGAGGAGCAGACATGGGTGTGCCAACAAACATGCCCGTAGCTGTCAGCCTTGTTTTATCCTCAGCGTACACGAGACCAAAATCAGAGAGAATTGCCTCGTCATATCCTTTGATTATTACATTGCTTGCTTTGATGTCTCTGTGAATGAGACCTTTGGCGTGGCAGGCAATCAATGCATCTGCCAATCCACCCATGATGGTAAGAGTTCTTTCCTCTGGGAAAGACTCACTCCTATTGATGAGCTGCTGTAGGTCAGGATAGGGAAGATAATCCATCGTATAGAATAATTCGCCACTTTTAAGAGTGCCGAAATCCAAAATTGAAATGACGTTTTTATGACTGACTGAAGCACATACCTTCGCTTCTCGCTGAAAACGTTGGCGATGAGCATTGGCATTTCTATTAGCCAACAAAATCGTTTTGAGAGCAACTTGTCGATTTAAAGTCTTGTCATTGGCAAGCCATACGGCTGCCATGCCCCCTGCACCCAATTGAGAAACAATCTCGTAGCGGTCGTTTAATACTGAGCCAATCATCATCCCATTTTAGACCAAACTGGCCTCATCAGTTTGATGAGACAGCTTCTTTTCTTGCAGCAGCGAGCGCTTTTCGCAGCCTTTTGAACTCCTCAAGCGCCTGGGCTCTTTCGCTGGTCGTTTTAGCCTCGAGCACAGCTTCGTAAGCTGCACGAACCTGCAGAGAAAGCTGAGAAACAGAAAGAGATGAAGCTGGGCTCTGTGGTTGGGCCATGGAATCGACATTGGCTTTTGCAGCCTTTTCGAAGGCTTCAGCTTCAGCTTCGGCCTCAGCAGCAGCGCTCTTGGGAAAGAGAGCTCCTGCTAATTTACCACCGAGCAAACCACCAACAATACCGCCTAGAACCGTTCCTACATAAGGAATGGGAATGAGGCTACCCAATGCTGCACCAACAACTGAGCCTAAGATCTGACCAGACATGACGGGCCAATCGACAGATTTGAAGAGCCCTTTCCAAGTGAATTCACCACGTTGTAGAAGGCTAACAGCGTTGGCACCGAGATTGGCCAAAATCATGGCACCCGCCATTGTGGGGAAAGAAGAGACCATAGAGCCCAACAATCCCTGAGCCGCCAATCCAGCAGGAATGGGAATCATGGAACCAATGGCTGCACCAAGACATCCACCGAGTAAATCGCCAGCAAAAAAGACAGGTGAAGATATATAGTCCCAAGCAGCTGCAGCTCCCTCTTTGAAAGAGCCACCAGAGCCCATCTTGTCGGCTATTCGAATACCTGCAGTAATGGCTACGTCAGCTATCAAGCCTCCGCGAGCTACATCGTGTTTGATCCGTTTTTTGGCTTTGTTGAGACCAGTGTTTTTTTTGAAACTCTTGAGCTTTTTGGAGGCGGACTTACGTTTGGCTTTGAAACCGTAAGTTTTGTTTTTTACGTGGTTGTTGTAAATCCAGCTCGTTTCATATTTGCTGAGCTTGATTTCATTGGTGAAGCCGTAACGAACTGCACCTTTGGGGCCATAGGTAGTGTACTTAGCGCTATCGAATTGAGAGGCCTTGATAGCTCTCTTGGGGTCATCCAAGACTAGAAAGTCTCTGATTTTGCCTCTGCTTTTCTGCAGCTTGAAGCGATCGAGCTGTTCATGAGCTTTCAACAAAGCTGCATCCATGTCGCGATAACACTTCACTTCGCCAACTTCGACGAACTTATTCGTCTTTTTATCGAGTACGGCAACGTCTAGTTCGCCATAGGGTCGAGAATCACCAGGGCGATAATCATATTGGTTTCTTCGATGTCGAGGACCGTCGAGGTATTCAATTCCTTGAATAATCTCATAACGACTCGACGGATATTTCTTTTTCAAGTCGATGGCAACGAGTTCTTCAAAGAAATGACCAAACTCAGTGTATTGGTTCAATCCTCTGGGCAACTCTTTTACATATTGGCGAACAACAGGGTCTTGCGACAAGTCTTCTGCCACAGCCCCACTTGCTCCCAAGGAAAGCAAAAGTATCAGACAAGCAAAAATGCGCATGTAACCTCCATGTATATATACATACGTAAATAAGGGCCAAATGTTCTCCCTGTCAGGCAATTTGTATTAAAGTGATAGAGTAATGAACAGACCATTCTCATTTATATTGCTCATCTTGCTGCTCTCATTGGCCCTATCCAATGGGATTGCTGCTCCCCAAACACTGCTATCCAAAGCTGCTGCCATCAAATCGACCAATACAGAAGATCTCTTCTGCCACCTCGATTACATCCTCTTGATGCAAGAAGCTGGAAAAAAGAAAAAAGTTCGGTTGGAATATCGCGATAAGTGGCGAGAGGATCTTAGTAGCCCAGAAGCACTCTTTCTCTACATCTTCACCGTCGAAGAGAAGGCCTGGCAGACATACCTCGCCCAAAGACTTTTTGACGAAGCCCCAAAATCAGCTCTCGGAGCCGTAGCCCTCGCCAATTCCAAGTGTGACCACCTCATCTCTGATTACATCTCCTTTGAGAGTGCCGAAGACAGAAAAACAAAGCTACAGAAATGGAAAGAGTATCTTGACGAAGGCTTGAAGCGTGATCCCTCCTCGGCTTTTCTACATCTCTCCTATGGATATTGGGCAAACAACAAAAATGATTATAAAAAAGCCTTTCACCATCTCTCCCGTGCTCGACAATTGTCTCCAGAGTCGTCAGCCATCCATATAGCTCTGGCATACAACCACCTTAGGGGCGACAAGGGGGCTTATTACCAAAAGGGGTTCAAGCTAAAAGACTCTATCGAGGCTTTCGAAAAGGCTCTTCACTTCAATCGCGGTTGGTTGGCCAAAGATGGTGAAGCCCAATGCACCTTGGACTATGGAAAGACTCTCTGTTATGGCGAAGAGGCCTCCTGGGCAGGACCTAGAGCCAATTTCGAGAAAGCGGAAGAGGCTCTCAACAAAGCCAGAAAGTTAAATGACAGCTTCCAAACACAATATGCGCTCACAAAACTCTACTGCCGCCAACGAATGTATGAAAAGCTGTGGCCTCATGTCGAAGAGACAGACAATGGTAGGCAACCAGCCTACACCTCCTGGGCACTGCAACGTGGCAACACGACCTTTGAGCCAAGGGGAAACAAAACTGTACTCAAGTTCAAACGACTCCCCTACTCTTCTCCATACGTGTGGCTCGTAGGGGACTTCAATGGCTGGCAACAAGGCATTCATCCCCTGAAAAAACGTGAAGACGGAACCTTTGAAGCCATCCTTGCTCTCTCTCCTGGAACTTATCGTTATGCCTTCTGTCTCGATGGAAACAACTGGTTCTTTTATGATGTATCTGCTCCGCAGTTCATCAATGGTCGCTCTGCCTTCACAGTGCGACAAGACCTATCAATAAGAAAAACTGTAGAGAACAAACTCGAACATCATCTCTCTCGAGCAGGATTTACAGACAGCACGCTAGACAGTGGTTCTTCCATAGAAGAGGCCTGTAAAGCCCTAGCTCTCAACCCTTTTTCGTCGAGAGCACTATCTTTTATCTCCCGACCGGCGGCCAAAGAATTCGCCCATCTATGGCAATCTACCAAACCCACTTTTATTACCTCTGCTCACGAAAGCTTCTTGCGAGCCTATCGCACCAATCACGAAGAAATAGTAGTTCCCAAACTAGTGGCCATCGCCAAAGAAGGCGGCATCAAAGGCCCTTCGCTGACACAGCTGGAAGCTTACATAGAGGAAGACAAGATACTTCGTCGGGACGAACTTCTGGCACAAATGCGCGAACATCCAGAAGCAGAATTTCTAGCCACGACCTTCAGCGAACTCTGCACTGAACCTGCTGCCTTGGACGCTTTTGGTCGTTTGGTCAAAGAGACGAGAGACCCTGACCACCTTACGACTTACATCGAAATGGTTGGTGATCAGCGAGGCTCTTTGGAAGCACGGAAAGTTGCTCGCCAAGCTTTACCTCACTTCCGTAAAGATGGCATTACCGGTTGGAAATATCTGCTCTTTTACGCCAAAAAAACAAAAAAGGATAAGGTTCCTTCCTCTGAACTGGCTCCTATTATTGAAGAAGGTCTGCAAGAATTCCCTCACTCGCGATGGTTACACCGTGAATACAGAAAAGTGCTGCAAGAGGCGGAAGGAGCCCGCCACGCCATATCATTCTTGGAAGGGCTCTTACAGAAAACTCCTCAATCAGCCTCTATACGAGCAAGTTTGGGTTGGTTCCATGGCCGTTTGGGTGACACGAAGAGAGCCCTAAAAGAATACGAGACGGCTGTGCGAGTCTGCCCTGGGTGGCACTGGCTGCTCGTCAGGTACGGCGAACTACTCAACGACGAAAGAATGTACGGCACAGCCTTGAGAATGCTGGAACGTGCCTTTCGGCTCAAACCAACAGATGCATTCCCTGCCACAATGGCAGCCCAGATCTATCGGCATGAAGGCAAACTCAATAAGAGTGTAGAGCTTTTGGAAAAAGCTCTCGAGAGCTGCTCCTACGAGAACCAAAAAAGTTGGATCAGACTCCATCTGGCACGCCACTACGCAGACGTAGCCAATCGACCCAAACGTGCTCTAAAACTGGCACTAGAAGAGCTCAACTACGTACAAGAACAAGGCGGTAAAACTGAAAAAGTAGCCAGTCTCGTAGCCACTACTGCCATGCGTTCAGAAGAACCATTGGAATTCATCAAAGCAACAAAACACTACGACGGTGGTTTTCTGATGGGTTTCATAATCCTCTTTGGAATTCTCTTTTCCTTCGGTTTTTCAGGCATAGTATTGCTCATCGTTTGGTATGCCTGCCGTAAAGCTCCCCTCGTAGTTGCAATAGTTGGAACACTGGCTGTGATCTGGGTGCAGATAGGCACACCAACCGTATTCATGTTCGGCCTAGGATTTGTTTTCTACGGCAAATTCCTCGCATTCATGGATGTAACCTCTTCAGTCATCGGCCCACTGATTATCAACCTCAGTGGTTTCCCAGCCATGGTTGCTGCCCTTCTATTTATGGCCATCATCTTCTATCGCCGCAGCGAAGGATTACCCAAACTGGGAATAAAAAGTTTGCCCTCCCTAAAAGAACTCTTTGCTGGCCTTCTGGCAGGCGTAGGCATGTTCTTTATGCAGCTGGCCATCTCTTGGTGCCTCATCAAAATCTTTGGCAAAATGCCCACAGGTATCTTTGGAGTGAGTGAAGAGCCCTTTGCAACACGCATGATGCATCTATCTACCTTTGGCTGCATTCTGATGGTCGTCAATACAGTATTGATGGCTCCCATCTTTGAAGAGCTCTTTTTCCGCGCCTACGTTTACCGTCTATGGAAGAAACACATGGGAGCAGGCAAAGGACTATTCCTTTCCTGCCTCGTTTTTGCCTTCCTTCATTTCCAGGGGCTCATCCACCTCTTCCTCGTTGCCGTCGTCTTGGCCAAACTTTATGACTATTTTGAAAGTCTCTGGCCATCTATCGTGGCCCACGGAGTCATGAATATCGCAGTTCTACTAATGGGTCATTGGCTCGCTTATTAATGTTTCACTCACGACCTCGCCTGCCTTCATTTGGCTACGACGTCGTAGCGAAAATGGCGGCTCATAATAGCAATGTGGGAAGCAAGAGAGTGTCGGATATTATTCCAAAATGGAAAAAACGTCACGAATTTTCTGTTCTCATTTTGCGCTCCTAAAGCCTCGTCGCGGCAAAAGTTCTACGGCGAATCCAAAACGTAGGGATACTATGCGACATCCCCAAAACAGATAAATGCAGTAGCAGAGACAGCCATCAGGGTGGTCAAAAAATGGACCTTAACTCTGAGCAGACTCTATTAAGGTTTCCCAAAGGCAAATTGCTCGGCAGCTGATTTGGTCACAGGCATTTCGAAGCCTTTTTGAGCAAAGAGTCTCTTCACAAATATCCTGTATGTGAGGTTACCCACAAAGGCGATGGGGAAGTTAAATCCCGAGCGCCACGTTCGCGCAACTATGCGATGGATTTTGAATGTCTCTTTGTAGGCCCAACGGAATCCCTCATAGAGGCGAGCAGGACTCATCTGTTTGGGGCGGAAAACTACGTGCATTGTGTCGTAATCAGCCCAATCGTAACTAAGGATACGCTTTTCTTGCTCGAGGCGTTTGAAGAGGGTTGTTCCCGGATAGGGTGTATACAAGGAGTATCGCGGAATGTCGACGCGCAATTCTTGTACTCGTTCGACTGTCCTCTCGAAGACATTTTCGTCGTCGTGGTCAAAACCAAAGACAAAACAACCTTGAACGATTATGCCAGCCGAATGCAAATCAGCCATCAGTTTTTCATAGTCGTCGTCTTTGTTAAATCCTTTGTAGATACCCTTCAGGGTTTTGTCATCGATGGACTCGAAACCGATGAGCAGATATTGACAGCCTGACTTGATGAGTAAATCAAAGAGCTCAGGGTCTTTGTTCACCTTCGTCGTGGCCAAACCGCCCCAAATTTTTCCCAAAGGAGCCATGGCTTTGAAGAGTTCCTTGGCATATTCAGGGTCATCTACAGGACTAACGTCATTGATGACAAAACGGCGAGCAGGAACGGATTTGATATCGCGGATGACGTCAGCAACTGGTCGACGAAGGAATTTGTCACAGACGACGGGCACTGTGCAGAAGTCACATTTGTGAATACATCCGCGTGTGGCCTGAATGGTGTGGGGCACCATATATCCGCTTTTCCTCAAGACGGAAAAATCTGGAGGAGGAATATGGGGAGCATAATCACCGGTGACCGGTTCTTCGCGATATTCACTCTTTAATTTGCCCTCTTTGAAATCGGAGATTAACTGGGGCCAAGTCTCATCAGCCATTCCTATGACGATAGAGTCAGCAAATTGGCGTGCCTCTTCAGGCATGATGGAAACGTGTACTCCGCCAAGAACGACGGGTATCTTACGCTGACGAAAGTGGTCGGCTAGTGCATAAGCTCGACGAGCCGTACCCGTCATGACACTGATACCCACCATATCTACTTTGGCCTGAAGCGGTACTGCATCAACACTTTCATCGACGCAAATGAGTTCTACGTCGTGGTGGTCACGCAGCAAACCTGCCAGGGTAGGCAAAGTCAGAGGTGCTTCGCGAAAACTACGCACATGGGAAAAAATGCGCAGCTTATGCATATTTGCGTCAGGCAAGATGAGTAAGAGTTTCATCTTTCGCTAATCTCCTTCTTAATCTCTGCGGGAATAATGTGCCACACCTCCCCTTGCGTCAAGCCTTGATGTTATTCTGAAGTCATGTCTTCTGAAGATTTCCTCCATAAAAGACATTCTCTGCTCGTCCTGCTGCTTGTACTATTGTTCACTGGCCAGGTCATTTGGCTCATTCACGGCCAATCTCTTGCCTATGATGAACCTGCCCACACAATGTCTGGTGCCCTTTACTGGAAACTGGGCTATTTCCAAGGTGGTTGGGACACTCCCCCCTTTGGCCAACTCATCGTCGGTTTCCCCTATGGCCTCGGTTTTGCCCAATATGACCCCATCACAGCCCTCCCCCCTTATGCAGGTCGTTATATGTCCTTGGGGTTAGGACTCCTTTTCTTGGGGGCCATTTATTTCTTTGCTCGCCATCTTTATGGTCCTAAAGCTGGTCTGCTCAGTCTCTCCCTGGCTGCCCTCTCGCCCAACATCATGGCTTACAGCTCAGTTTCTACGACAGATATGTCAGTGACCACCCTTCCTTTTATTGCTGCACCAATGTTGGTTCTGGGCAGAAAAGGCGGATACCTCTATTTTGCCCTAGCCGGTGTCTCTCTTGGCTTGGGCTTGGCTGCCAAATATTCGGCTCTTCTCGCCTGTGCTGTCATCCCTTGGCTCTGTTTTTATCCTCTCCCCAGAGAGTGGAGTGAAATAAAAAAGAGGCTAGCCCAGTTCCTTCTCATTTGTTTGGCCGCCTGGTTTGCCTTTTCTGCCACCTTCAAGTTTGCTGGTTGTTTTACGGCCAAGGAAGGGATCAAAAACTCAAAGGTCGTACAATTAGTTGCTCCTATTCTGCCCACTCACGCTGCCTCTGGATTGGACAACCAATTTGGTTTTGCAGGTGGTGGCCGCGTGACTTATCTGCTGGGTCAATGGTCCAGCGGCGGTTTTCTCTACTATTACCCAGCCATTATATTGATGAAAACTCCGCTAGGGACCTTGCTTCTCTTTGCTGTCATCATCTTTTGGGCCATCGTAGGTAAAAAGCGCCCACTCCCTGACCTTTGGTACCCACCTTTGGCTTACCTCATAATCCTATGCATTTTTAATAAAGAACAAACTGGCTTACGCCATATGCTCATAGCTTTTCCCTTTTTATTCGTCTGGTGTGGTTCTCTCGCCACAGAAAAGAGATTGGTCACTGTGGCCCTCGTACTCAACGTGGCCATCTGTTTTCTCTCATTCCCTTTCCATCTCTCTTACGTAAATACAATTGGAGATTTGCTGGGAAAAGCCACAGACTCGGGCCCCTTCATCTCTGCCGGTCCTGACGTCGATTGGGGCCAAGACGAAAACTACGTCCAAGAATTCCTCTCCTCCTTGCCGACAACAGAAAAAAAGTGGGTTGCTCCCCGCCCTCGCCACGTTCCGCACTTGGGCTGGGTTGCCGTCAATGCTGAGACCATGCTGCGCCCTTCCCGTTTTCTCGAACGGGGAGGATACGATTGGCTCACTCCCCTAACTCCCCAAGAACGTTTTGGTGGTTGGCTCATCTATCACGTAGAAGCCAAAAATTATGTCCAACTAGCCAAGAGTAATGTAGCTCGCTGGTCTTATCAGGAACTGCTGCTTCGGATGTTGTATTGGCAAAAACGGTGGCCAGAGATCCTCCTTCTCACCGTGCAACTCGAGCACATTCATCCACCTGCCATGGCTTGGCGAGGACGAATTCTTCTCTTACAAGGAAAAGCCAAAGAGGCTCTTGATTGTTATGAAAAACTGGAAAAACTCATTGGCCCGACTGATGGCGTGGATAACCAATGGAAAGCTCTGGCCCAAGCCCTCATTGATGGCTCTGTGGCCCGCGCTCTGCGCTTGGCTTACATGCTCGATAGCCAGTTCACGAATGAGCTGCGCGCCAAACTGCTGCCCAAGTTAAAAGACGAAAAGAGCAGCGACTATCTCATTGTGAAAGCGCTCCAAGCCATTGATGAAGGGAAACCAGCCCAGGCTTACCCCCATTTGCTCACTTTGAAAAAAAGAGATGAACTACCGCCTTCAATGGAGGGCATTGCCCTGAGTTGTCGTTGTTATGTGGAGATGGGCAAGCGGGCAGGAATTGAAGCTGAGGTGAATGCTGGTTACCACCTCATCCAAATAGGTATGGGAGAAAAAGGCTTTGCCCACACCGTTGATTTACACAGGAAAAATCCCAATAGCTTTGAGGTCATTCGTGTCATGAACATCTTCCACTTGAGCCGCAAAGTTGGCCTTCTCTCTTATGACACTGGAGGAGGCAAGCTTCACGACTTTGCCTCTCCCGCCACTGGTCAGTGGATTCAAGCTCCACTTCCCTCCGGTCGATAGTTCTTACAAAAGAACAGACTTTTAACCATTTATTGGCCGGTTTGCCGGCGAAAGGAGCTTGGACATATGTCCGCTCACAACTTCGGCCGTGTTTATCTTCTTGCAATGATGTTTGTTGTCGTAGGTGGAATTGGTGGCTGTGACACTGATGATTTGGTAACAAATCTTGGTGCAGTCCATGGCGTCGTTCTCGACGGTCAAGGAGAACCCATCTCCTCAACGATGGTCACCGTGACAGATTCTAGCTACTCTGCTCTTACCAATGGTGAGGGACGTTATGTCCTCAACTTGCCTGCTGGAGAATATAATCTCACTGCAAGCAAAGAAGGATTCCAATCTCTCACTCAACCTGTAGTGGTTGGTGCTAAAAGCGGGCAATCTCAGTTGGACTTCACTCTGACGACAGGGCAGAGCAAGCGAATTGAACTGAGACTAACAGCAACAAAAGAGTTTTATGAAGCTGGTGATGTCGTTCCGCTCACATTGACCATCAAGAATGTTTCCCAGGAGACGGTGGCTCTTTTAGACAAGGGCTTTTTTGCCCAAGATGGTATGGGAAACGTTGTTTGGAGAATAGCCCATGAGCTACAGAATGTTGAATTATCACCTGGAGAAACGAAGAGCTATACAGGCAATTGGGAGTGGTACACGTCTTCCAATGCACCTGTAACTATAGGAGCAAGCTTCAGCTGTTATGGTCTAGTTCATCTCGTTGAAGGAGATCCAGAGATAGTTTCCGCACCTGTACGAGTAACCCTCATAGGTCCCAAACCTGAACCTAGCAACATGCCCTTCGAAACAGTTGCCCATGGAGATGATTGTTCTATCCTCGAGCGAAGAGGTTTTGTCATTCGTTCAGAAGATGATTGGACTCACTTCTGGGAAAAAATGGGTAAAGATGAAAGCAAACCAGTGGTGGACTTCAGCAAAGATGTGGTCGTAGCTGCCATCGGTGGAGGTACCAATGCTGCACAACCCAAAGTAGAAATTGCCCAACTGCAAAGAGTACTTCCTTATCGTACAGCCAGCGGTGTAATTGCCCCTCTTGGCAAAATCATCTGCTCAATCAATCAGCACTTCTGCACAGGCGTCATAGACTGTAAAAGCGACACAGCAGTTCACTCACCTTTCCACATTGTCGTAACACCAAAGTTTGCCGAACAAGTGGATTTTCAGTGGCTCATCGTCAGAACGACAGGTAATCTGTGACACTTACGGCTGGAGAAAAAAGGGCAATAAAAATCCAGTTGTTGTTGCTCTTTCTCTTTGCTCTTGCTCTGCGATTGGTCGTCATATATGACGGCCATCATTCGCCCTTTTTCCACAATCTGATAATTGACGCAGGCAAATATTCACAAGATGCCATTTCACTTCTTGTGGGTCGCGAAACGAACTTTGTCACCCAACCTTATTGGCAGGCACCTGGATACACTTGGTTCTTGGCCGCTATCTATTGGCTTTTTGGTCCACAGAACCTTTTGGCCGTCCGTATCATACAGGCAGTCTTGAGCGCTTTCATCTGTCTCTTCACCTACCAACTAGGGCGCTCACTGGAATTCGAGCATAGGCAATCCTTTATTGCCGCATTCATCGTTGCCATCTATTGGCCCCTCCTCTTTTTCACGACGGAGATAGCCATACCTATTCCTTTTACTTTCCTTGTTTTTGCCTCTTTGCTTTTAGTCATCCAAAAGGAAGTAAAACATTGGCAGATGGCTTTTGCAGGTGCATTATTGGGTTTGGCCGCCCTATTCCGCCCCAATGCCTTGGTTCTTCTTCTACCAATCTTTGTTTTCCTAGCCAAAGGTCCTGAGAGTAAAAGAAAACGCATAGAGTTTGCAGCTCTCTTTATTGCAGGCCTGTTACTCTTTGTGGCCCCTGTCACAATTAGGAACTTCCGCCGTGGCGGAGAACTCGTGCTCATCTCTCATAATGGCGGCATTAATCTACACATTGGTAACAACGCCTCTTGGAAAGAAACATTCAACATCCGCCCTGGTCCAGATTGGATAAAGATGGTTAGAGAGCCATCTCGACAAGCAGGGCCTTGGCAGGGCAGTAGTCCAGCCAAAGCTTCTGGATATTGGGTGAGGAAAGTACTGAGTTATGCAAGGCATGAGCCCTCAAAATTCCTTTGGGGTATGGCCGAAAAAACGCTGCTTTTTCTCAGTGACCATGAACTAAGGCGAAACACTGACGTCGATTTTTGTCTAAGCTTTTTACCAACATTGCAATTGCCTTTATACATTGGTTTTGGGCTGCTGGGTCCTTTTGCTCTCGTCGGTTTGCTCTTTTGTTTCAAACGGGGAAACTCATGGTTTCTCGCTGCCTGCTTAACACTCTATAGCGCGTCTATCATCATCTTTTTTGTCTGTGGACGATACAGGTTACCCATCATTCCTTTCTGCGCACTCTTTGCAGTTCTCGGTGCCGAAGAGCTGTGGAAAAGAAGATCTATGCCCCACACCTTTTTGCCTCCGGCCATTTTACTGATAACGGCCATTTATGCAGCATTTGCTACTCTCGTCACAGGTATCAGTCGTGATCACAGTGAACCCCTCCTTTATATGGCTCGCTGGCAAATGCGGGCAAAAAATCCTGCCTTTGCTCGTCACCTTCTCGAATTGGCGAGGAAAGAAAATCCACTATCAGCTGATGTTCAGAATGCCTATGGACTCTTGCTTCTCGATAGTGGACAGAAAGAAAAAGCTCTAGCTCAGTTCCGCCAAGTGGTGGCGCAGAAACCATACAACTACCTTTATCAGGCGAATCTAGGTCGCGCCCTTTTGGCTCTCGAGAAGTTTTCGGAAGCGCAGAATATCTTCCAATCCATTTTGAAATCAGATGGACCCATTGCTGAAGCATATGAGGGATTGGCTGCTCACGCCATGGCAATAAACAAATTCAAAGACGCTGAAGAGCTCTTTCAACAGGCTCGTCGTCTTGCCGGTCCTCGCAGCGGACCACGGACCGATTTGGCTTATGCTCGCTGTTTGATAATGCTCAACAAAAACGTAGAAGCAACAGGCGTCTTGCTCGAGTTATTGGCCAAACGTCCTTCTTGGCACTCGGCCCGTCGCGATTTGGGACATCTCTATCTCGAAGGAGAACTTTATAAAGAAGCCCTCTATCACTTCAACAAACTGAAGTCACGTTCACGCCAACAAGAAGCTGAACGCTTGGCCTTGATGGGGCTCTGCCACTACCGACTCAATGAAGGCGAAAAGGCGAAAAAACTCTTCGAGAAAGCTCGTTCACTGGGCCATCCCCTCTATGAGGAAGTGTGTAAAACTTACGGTTTTCCCATGCGAGAAAATCCCAAGTAGCTACCAACCTTGCCAGTTGGCCAATCCTATACGACGATGAATGTCTTGTTGACCCAAACGCCACAAAGCTTCTGGCCACTGGGGTTTGGCAGCATGGGCACGAAGATAAAAACCCTTCGCTTTGGAGTCTTTTTTCAGCTGCTTGAGATAGTCGCCAACTTCAACCAACTTCTGGGCATCGTGAGACTTGGACTTTTCCACCAATCCTGCCAGAGCTTTTGCATATTGGCCAAAAGTGGCAAAGGTGGGAGCAAGTTTTTCAGCCTTTTTGGCAGCCCCCAGAGCTTTGGTGAAATCACCTGTCTGTTCATAAAAATTGGCCAAGTTGAACCAATAAGCTGCGTCACCTTCACCATCAGCAGTTTTCACCAATTGATAGATATGACGAGCAACGGCGTAATCACCCAAAAGAGTATAAGCACGGCCTTTACGTAACAGAAGAGGTTTGGCTTTCCTCACCATCTCTGGTCGTTTTCGTCCTCGACGCAAAAGTTCTAGCTGAATTTCGACTTCAGAAATTTCTTGGTACAACTCCAACTTCTTTCGCCAAGGTGCCAACAATCTGGCTGCTTTGAAATGTTTCTGTGCTTCACTTATTTCACCAACAGCCAATGCCACCTGCCCCAAACGGAACATTGTCTCAGCCCTTCCGGCAGGTTCCAAACGATGGGCTGCCACGAGCTCGTCATAGGCACCTTTGAGATCACGTTTGCTCATCTTGACGACAGCACAATCAATGCGCGCCCAAGGATCTTGCGGGAAACGACCTACATAATCTTGAAAGTCAGCCAAAGTAACTTTGTAAATGAACCAGCTATTGGCCAAACGAGTATGGGGCTCAAAACGAGTCAACCAAGCCCAAGCTTTACGGCCCACTTTTTCCTGCTGTGGAAAAGCCATGCCTTGCCGTGCATTGGTCGACAATGCGTACCAGCCTTCACCAGCCTTGAAAGGACTGTGATTGATCAACAAGGGTCCTGCACCTTTTGCACTAGCCCACTCTAGAGGCAAGTTGTCGTCTTGCCCCCAATCGAGATTGCTATCAGAGAGCCACAGATAACCAGCTTGGGGACCACCAATGGCCCAAGAGAAAAACTGCAGGTAATGTGGGTAGACGGCAAAATTGACTAACACATAGAAAAAGATTAGTAGAGCAAATCCATAACGATATATCTTGCTGTCCTCCTCCAACCACCACTTGGCTAAAGAACCAGCGAGACAATAAAGAGGCGGCAAGACAAAGAGCACATGACGAAAACCAATATTCACTCTCACAGCAATGCAGAAAAAAGAAAAGAGAATGAATGTGGGCAAAAGCAGAGGAACGACTTCGTCACCAACATCGACTTTATTCTGCCAATAAAGAATGACTCCAAGAAGAAGGAGTAACCATAGGGCAATGGGCAACTTCACGAGACCGCTGACGATGAAATAATACCAATATCCTCCCCTCTCCCACTTGCCAGCCCAAAAAGCTCCAGCTCCTTGCATTATTCGTGACTGTGCCATTTTTCCAGCTAAACCGCGGACATAGGCCTGTGGCAAAAGGGGGCTGACAGTTTCCAATAAAGTCAATCCCTCAGAAAGAATGACAGCACGCAAAGGAGGAGGAACCTTTTTCATCTCTCCTGTGCCGCGAAAGAGAAATAGTGCATTGAGAAGGAGGAAAAAAACGAGGAAAAAACGAAGCAACCAAAAAAGACGTTCTTTGGCAAAGTCTTTGGAAAAAGAGCCATATAGACGCTGCCAATAAGAGCCACTGCCACCATCACTAGGAGTGACCAACAACACCAAAGGAACGAGCAAAACCAAAGGCAAGAGTGTGAATTTGACAGAAGCAGCAAATGCCGTACAGAGAGCTGTCACTTCTAAATATGGCGCTTTTCGTTTTACCAGAAAAACATGAAGACTGATTAACACCGCTGCATATGCCGAGGCGGCAAAGATGTCCAGAACGGCAAAACGAGCCAAACCAAGAGAAGCCGTACAGAAGACATACAACAATAGTGACAAAGAACCACCGGCGTCTCCATAACGCCAGCGAGACCAGGCAAAGATCAACAAACCCAAAGATAAGCCCGCCAAAATGGCAGACAAACGAAAGCAAAAGAGATTCTTATCGACGAAGGCTTCGTATTTCACACCACATAACCAAGCTGGCAAGACGATAAACAACTGGCCAAGATGGGGATTGTCCAATCCGCCGGAAAACTCTCCGCTTTTCAAAAGGGCATAACCACTGCATATATGAGGATGTTCATCATAAACAGAAGCTTTGCCAGTAATACTCGTCACAGCAAGGAGGATGTAGAGTACGACCAAGAATAGCGGCAGTTGCCAACGAAATAACTTCACTTTTCTGTCGTTTATTTGGCTCACGGGTTGGGAGGTTTGACTTCCCAGCCCAAGAAGTGGCCACGCAACTCACCAGGCAAGGTCGGATCTGGTCCAAGGAAGAGCGTTTCCCTCGTTGGATTGGCTGCATCTTTGGGCACTAGACTGATGTCATGATCACCAGAAATGGCATTGTATGTCAAATCATCAATATCCTTATCAATGAGGAAGAAACGAGCAAATCCTATGACCTTCACTTCAATGGAAGAAGCTGGAGCTCCGTGAGGAGTGAAATAGATGGATTTGTCGTTACCATCAGTTCTTTCCACACAAGCCATGGTCATAATTTGTGCTGGTCGTCTGGCAAATTCCATTCCTGCCTTTTTAATTGAAGTACCACTGAGAATGGCTGCCGAATTATAGAGATGTTTGCCAGAGACACCTTTGTAGCGATAGTATTTTTCTGGCGCCAAATTGTTCACATATTCAGCCCAAGTGACTGTAGAAGCATTGGCTGGATCATCGGCAATACGAACACGTGAGGCAGATGTGTCTGTGAACATATACTCTGCTCCATTACGTACGGCATCTTTGAAATCTCCTGGACTGGTCCAGAAGGTGTCGCCTACTCGTAGTCCGCCGCCCTTCAAACCCAAACGCATGATGTCGACAAAGGAGTTTACATTGAATGGAGATGCGCCACTAGCAAATGCACCGGCTCCCATTCCTCCCCAGTTGACGGCACCACAGTTCATTCCGCCACCACCAAAGTTGGGAATCTCAGCAGAAAGTGCACCGAGCAGAATGTTGTTCAGATACAAACGATGGAATGCCACATCGGGCACACCACGGTAAATGGCACCACCAGCGTAGATGTCACCAGTTATGCCATTGTTGTCCACATCACGGACACACATATCGAGGCCGTGATATTCCATCGGTGGCAAGAAACTGGATGGTGCATGAACGTTGGGTTCACTCTGTACATTATCGAGTTCATCGAGCAGAATCTGGAACTGACTCCAACGGGGTAGACCGAGGAAATAACGATAATAATACTCTCTATGCCAGACGAAGCGGTTGTGGCCACTCCATCTCTCAGTCAAACTTCTACCCATTGTGACAGAGCGATAAATCTCATAGGTACGAGAGTTGTCCATATCGAGAGCACCAAGTTGCATACGGAAAGCATCCCATTCAGCATTGGCTTCTGGGCGATGACCTCCAGCAACATTTTGTGATTTCACAGCCTGCCAAGAATTGTTGGCACCAACGAGATTGGTGTCGGACAAAGTCGTGGCATCTGTGTCAGAAAGCCTGAGACAGTTGTGCAGAAGACCTGCACCAACATTCCAACTATTGTTGTAAAACTCTTCGATAGTGTTTGTGTTGATGTCTACGTGGTTGTCGGGCATTTCGTAAATTGTGGGCCAACAAGTGCCCCACTGACCTGCCAAACGAGCATCTAGAGAAGGATAACGCTGGTTCGTCGGATCCATACGATTACCAATGGAATCAGCTGTAGTCATAGTTACTTGGCCTTTAAAGGCCAAAACGTCACCAGCTGTTGAACCATCGTCATTGGACAATGTCAAAGGCAAACGACCTGGTCCCCTGTGACCATCGGAAAGGTCACAAGTTCCAGCAGGAACACAGGACCACCAGTTGGAGTGGAGGAACATCAAGTCGCCAAGAACCTCTAGGTAGGCCTCACATTGCGCCTGCGAAGCACCACTGGTGTTTCGACCAAATCTCTGCCGTAAATCACTGTTGGGATAATATGACCAACCATCCCAGGACCAATATCCAGCCCAAGTCCAAGTTCCCGTTGTCTCCCACCAGTCGGCCACCCAGTTTCCTGGCACCCAAGTGCCACCGACCCAATGACCAGGCACCCAAGCGCCAACCCAGACGTAACCCTCTTCACTGTCCCACTCCCAGCCAGCATGGGACTGCCATCCCAACCAACCATCAGAGTCTGTCCAAGTTGGGGCTGGACTCCAATGAGCTGCAGGATCCCAATGGCCGCCTGTATATTCTCCCCACGTACCAGTCCAAGTCCAAGGTTCGTTCCAGTTCCAAGTGCCATCTGTGTAGAAACGATATCTGTTCCTAGCCAAACCACCACGCCAGGCGATTACAGCCTCTTCGTTACAAGGTGTAGGACTAGCCACTGGAACTTGTGTGTCATAAGTCAAACCATCACCACGGTCCTTGGGATCTCCCTTGAATACTTTGTTCCACTTCCAAGAAACGTGTGTTGAAGTTCTGTGATACCAGGCACCTTCAATAAAATATTCACGAGTCAAAACAGTATAAGGGTCGTGATGTGGCAAGTGACCACCAATGAGGGCGAACTGCCCTTGGCCCGTACCAGTAACCGTTCCACTGACATAAACGAGACCATCTGGTTTGGCTGCCTTTACAATGGAGCCATCCCAAGATCTGTCAAAAGAACCAAGTTTATAAACCACATCGTGACCTACAACATTGGCTCTATCCTCTAAGGTCGTTCCACTTTCCAGTCCAGCGGTGACACCGGGAGTTTCATCATTTTTGAGCAAAGTGCCATCAAAACCCATATACGAACCACCGTAAAAACGAATGGCTTCAGCTGCGGCCTCTGCAGGTGAAACTATGCGCAGAGGACCAGTTCCAGTGGGATCTTCATAATCAACAACAGCAGTGCCGGCAGCATATCCTGTATGACATTGCGAACGCGAGTTTCGCGGATCAGTGAGACTAAAATAACCGTAAACGGTCGACATACCCACCGTTGCTGGCAGACCAGCAGCCAAATCGGCCTCAGTGCCTGCACCATCTATACAGATACGCAATTTGCCCGTCGCACTTTTCTTGATATGAAAACGGTCATGGGCCAAAGTCGTATTGAGGCCAGCATATTCGCCATGACCTTCGATTGGATTGGGTGGAGTTTCCTGCTCGAGATAAGCTAGAGCCGCTTCCAAAGTCTCTGCACCGAGACAGGCGTCAAAGAGGAATCCACCATCAGCGACGAAGTTACGAATGGCCAGGGCCATGGCCCGAACATCGGGATCAGTCTCTATGTCCTGAGCAAAATTTTCGTGGTGAACGTGCAACCAATGATAACCACGTTTTGGTTTACCAGCTGGTGCAGCTGGCACATGAGTACGCAAATAATTCAAAATGTCATTAGCCGAAGATAGCGAACCACCACTAGCAAGAATCTCGTCTCGCAAACAGAATGAATGTTTACAAGTTGTATTGGGATCGAGCTCTATACGAGGATCATAATCGCCAAAGCAGGCATCGAAAGGAATACCGGACCAAGAAAGAACTCGTGTCACAGGATCGGTAGTCCCCGTATAAGTGGCTATGCGCGGCTGAATTCGAGTTGCTTCACTTGTCGTGGAACGACCAAACTCGATGGACTTGATGCGGCCATCTTCATTGAGCTCGTTATACCAGCGAACAAAAGCAACGGAACGCATGACGTGACGGATGTATTCGTCTTCATTACCTGGCGGGAAATCAAGAGGCTGCCCATAAGAGTCATTCTGTCCATAAGGACCAAAACGCAGCAAGAGCGCTCTTACGCCCGTGTCGCCCGCTTTACGTGCAGGAGGCGTCGGAGTAAAGTCAGCATCGTCACTGACTCGTTCAATTCGTACATAGTCGTTTTTATTAAAAGCATTGCCGCCCGGATCATTAACCTCACCTGGGCAACGAACCAATTTATAACCGGCCGCCTCTAGGTGGCGACGCTGAACGGCAAAAGCTCCTCCGTGCAAACCACGGAACCAAGCGATGAATGGATATTGACCATCAGGCTGGGCAGGTGCTCCCAAGACATCCCACATGACACCATATGCACGAAACAGAGGTATCTGGAAGATTTGGCTCATATTGGTAGCCAAGTCGAAAGTCTTTTGCCAGAGAAGGTAATAAGCCAGCTGAGCAGAACCACCAGGCAGATCAGCCTGATCATACACCCCTCCCGGAGCCTCATGGAGCGAAGCTCCATCAAAATAGGGCAAATGTGCCGATCCCTCTTTGGTCCCCAGAGGCAGAGCCGAATAAGGGCACTCAAAAGAACCCATTGAACCAAAGGCCCCCTTACCAAGAGGAATCTTGGCAGCTGTGTCATCCATTGGAATGAAAACCCAGTCGTGAGTCGTTTGGGCAGTTTCTATTGAATAAAGGATGATATAAGGCGAACCAGGAATATAAGAACAGTTCTGAAACGAAGGATCAGTATATGGAGGAGAGATCAACTGAGCAGGATCGGCGGGGTCGTAGTT